>CADCUA010000705.1 GCA_902805755.1 uncultured Lysobacter sp. | reverse complement strand
TCTGCAGGTACTGGCCCTTCGACGTCGCCGGCTTGGCCTTGATCAGGTCCATCAGCAGCGCCTGCAGGTTGTCCTTCAGCGAGCCGTCTTCGAAGCTTGCTTTGCCGATCGTGCAGTGGATGATGCCGGCCTTGTCAGTGCGGTACCGCACCTGGCCGCCCTTCGCATTCTTCACGGCTTCCGCCGGGTTCGGCGAAACCGTGCCGACCTTCGGGTTCGGCATCAGGCCGCGCGGGCCGAGCACCTGGCCGAGCTTACCGACGACGCGCATCGCGTCCGGCGTCGCAATGACGACGTCATAGTTCAGATCGCCAGCCATCATCTTTTCGGCCAGGTCGTCCATACCGACGGCCTCGGCGCCTGCGGCGAGGGCTTCGTCAGCCTTCGCGCCAGCGGGGGCGAACACGGCGACGCGCACGGTCTTGCCGGTGCCGGCAGGAAGGACGGTCGAGCCACGAACCTGCTGGTCGGACTTCTTCGCGTCCACGCCGAGACGCACGGCGACATCGACGGACTCGACGAACTTCGCCTTGGTGGCGTTCTTGATGATCTGCACCGCTTCGTCGAAGGCATACGCCTTACCCGGAACGACGGCTGCCTTGATTGCTTTTTCGCGCTTGGTCATTGCCATGATCAGCCCTCCACCACCAGACCCATGCTGCGGGCGGAGCCCGCAATCGTACGCACCGCCGCTTCCAGCTCAGCCGCCGTCAGGTCGGCTTCCTTCGCGCGGGCAATGTCCTCGAGCTGGGCGCGGGTGACCTTGCCCACCTTGTCGGTGTTCGGACGCTTGGAGCCGGACGTGATGCCCGCAGCCTTCTTCAGCAGCACCGAAGCCGGCGTGCTCTTGGTGACGAAGGTGAACGTACGGTCGGAGTACGCGGTAATGATGACCGGCGTCGGCAGGCCCGGCTCGAGCTTGGAGGTCGCCGCGTTGAACGCTTTGCAGAACTCCATGATGTTCAGACCGCGCTGACCCAGCGCAGGACCCACGGGCGGCGAGGGGTTGGCCTGGCCGGCCTTGACCTGCAGCTTGATGTAGCCGGTTACTTTCTTTGCCATTGCTATGCTCTCCGGGTGCTAGCGCCTGAACCGCAGGCTCCCCATCGCGCCGGGAAAATCACGTGTCCCGACATCACGTTGTGAACGCACGAGCGGCCGCACAGTGGCGGCCGATCGCTTGAAAAGGGTTCCCGCAGTCGCGGGAAGCCGGGCAGTGTATCAGGCTTTCTCGACTTGGCCGAATTCGAGTTCAACTGGCGTTGAGCGGCCGAAGATCAGCACGGCAACGCGCAGGCGGCTCTTCTCGTAGTTGATCTCTTCGACCACGCCGTTGAAGTCGTTGAACGGACCGTCCACGACGCGCACCATTTCGCCCGGCTCGAACAGCACCTTCGGGCGCGGCTTTTCGACGCCGTCCTGTACGCGCTGGAGGATCATGTCCGCCTCGCGGTCGGCGATGGGTAGCGGGCGGTCCGCAGTACCGCCAATGAAACCCATGACCTTCGGGGTTTCCTTGATCAGGTGCCAGGATTCGCTGTCGATGCGAGGAATCCCGTTCTCGTCATGCGTCGCGATCTGGACCAGGACGTAGCCCGGGAAGAACTTGCGCTCCGAGCGGCGCTTCTGGCCCGCGCGCATTTCGACGACTTCTTCGGTCGGCACGAGCACGTCACCGAAGCGGTGTTCCATGCCCGCTCGAACGATGCGGTCACGCAACGCTTGCGCCACGGACTTCTCGAAACCGGAATACGCGTGAACCACGTACCAGCGCTTGTTGATGCTTGAGTCTTGCATTTCGCTCATGGATCAGCGCCCCAACAGAAACTTGATGGCCGCCTGGATCACGACATCGAAGCCGGCCAGAATCAGGCTCAGCACCGCTACGGCAATCATGACGACCCAGGTGGTGCGCAGAGCTTCCTGACGTGTCGGCCAGACGACTTTGCGCAACTCGAAGCGCGACTCGGAAAGGAACTCGCGTGTCTGCGCGCCCTTCGCGGTCGAAGCGAACACGACGCCCGCCGCGACGACTCCGGCCACGACAGCCAGCCCCCGCAGGCCGGCAGGCCATTGTGCGAACCAGTAGAAAACGAAAACGCCGGCTGCCACCAGAAGCAGCGCCAGCGCGTATTTGATCAGGTCAGCCGGGGAAGTGATCCGCGACGGGGCGACCTTGCTGTTCATCCTGCGATTCCCTCGCAAAAGCCCTTGCATCCATGCGCGGACTTTCATTGCTGAATTTCATGTTGAGCCGGCACATCCGACCGACTCGTCCGCGTGTGGCACGCCAGGAGGGACTCGAACCCCCAACCTGCGGTTTTGGAGACCGCTGCTCTGCCAATTGAGCTACTGGCGTACGCGTTTAACCGAATCGATACCGGGCGGTAGCCCAAACAACGAAAGCGGACCGGAGATTGTGAACCAATCCCTGGCCCGCTCACGCAAACCAGGAGCGGCCGGAGCCGCTCATGGATATTACTTAACGATCTTCGCTACCACGCCGGCGCCGACGGTGCGGCCGCCTTCGCGGATTGCGAAGCGCAGGCCTTCGTCCATGGCCACCGGGTTGATCAGCGACACGACCATCTTCACGTTGTCGCCCGGCATCACCATCTCGACGCCTTCCGGCAGCGTCACCGCACCGGTGATGTCGGTGGTGCGGAAGTAGAACTGCGGGCGGTAGCCCTTGAAGAACGGCGTGTGGCGGCCGCCCTCGTCCTTGCTCAGCACATAGACTTCGGCTTCGAAGTCGGTGTGCGGCTTGATCGAACCGGGCTTGCACAGCACCTGGCCGCGCTCGACATCGTCACGCTTGGTGCCGCGCAGCAGCAGACCGGCGTTGTCGCCCGCCTGGCCCTGGTCGAGCAGCTTGCGGAACATCTCGACGCCGGTGACAACCGTCTTCTGCGTTGCGCGGATACCGACGATCTCGATTTCTTCGCCCACCTTGATTACGCCACGCTCGATGCGGCCGGTCACCACGGTGCCGCGACCGGAGATCGAGAACACGTCTTCGACCGGCATCAGGAACGGCTTGTCGATGTCGCGCTCGGGCTGCGGGATCCAGGTGTCCAGCGCATCGACCAGCCTGTGGATCGACGGCACGCCCATCTCCGACTGGTCGCCTTCCAGCGCCATGCGCGCCGAGCCGGTGATGATCGGGGTGTCGTCGCCCGGGAAGTCGTACTTGGCCAGCAGCTCGCGCACTTCCATCTCGACCAGCTCGAGCAGCTCGGCGTCGTCGACCAGGTCCGCCTTGTTCAGGTAGACCAGGATGTACGGCACGCCGACCTGACGGGCCAGCAGGATGTGCTCGCGCGTCTGCGGCATCGGGCCGTCCGCGGCCGAGCACACCAGGATCGCGCCGTCCATCTGCGCCGCACCGGTGATCATGTTCTTGACGTAGTCGGCGTGGCCGGGGCAGTCAACGTGCGCGTAGTGGCGGTTCGCCGATTCGTACTCGACGTGTGCGGTCGAGATCGTGATGCCGCGCGCCTTCTCTTCCGGCGCCGCGTCGATCGCGTCATACGCCTTGAACTCGCCGCCGAAACGCTCAGCGCCCACCTTCGTCAGCGCCGCCGTCAGCGTCGTCTTGCCATGGTCAACGTGACCGATCGTGCCCACGTTCACGTGGGGCTTGGTGCGCTCGAACTTACCCTTGGCCATGGCTGCGTCTCGATGAGTCGTACTGGAGTGTGGTGCTCACGAAAGGAATCGAACCTTCGACCTCCTCCTTACCAAGGAGGTGCTCTACCGACTGAGCTACGTGAGCGAACTTTTCAAGCAGGCGCCTGTCGCGGCGTCAATGGAGCGGGAGACGGGGATCGAACCCGCACCATCAGCTTGGAAGGCTGAGGTTCTACCATTGAACTACTCCCGCGCCGGACAACTGCTTGGGTACTGCGCCGGTGGTTGGTAAGGCCGCCGTTGATGTTACTTGGTGGAGGGAGGTGGATTCGAACCACCGAAGGCGTAAGCCAGCAGATTTACAGTCTGCCCCCGTTGGCCGCTTGGGTATCCCTCCGAAGAGCCCGCAATTCTGGCGACGAGTCCCGGTGAAGTCAACGATTTGTTCAGGCGCCTGGCCGACTGCGTAATGCGCGCAGCGCGGATTACGCCAAAAACACTAGACGTTGAAGCGGAAATGCAGCACGTCGCCTTCCTGGACGCGGTACTCCTTGCCCTCGAGACGCAGTCGCCCGGCATCGCGCGCGCCTGCCTCGCCACGGTATTTGAGGTAGTCGTCGTATCCGATCGTCTCGGCGCGGATGAAGCCCTTCTCGAAATCGGTATGGATCACGGCCGCCGCCTGTGGCGCGGTGGAGCCGGCCTTGACCGTCCACGCGCGCACTTCCTTTACGCCGGCAGTGAAGTAGGTCTGCAGGCCAAGCAGCTTGTAGGCCGCGCGGATCACGCGGTTGAGGCCGGGCTCGTCCAGACCGAGATCGGTCAGAAACGCATCGCGGTCGCTATCGTCAAGCTGGCTCAGCTCTTCCTCGATCGCGGCCGAGACCGGCACGACTTCGGCGCCCTCGCCCTTCGCGCGTTCGCGCACGGCGTCCAGGTGCGGATTGTTCTCGAAGCCGTCTTCGAGCACGTTGGCGACGTACATGACCGGCTTGAGCGTGAGCAGGAACAGGTCACGCACCTGCGCGCGATCGTCATCCGACAACGAGAGCGCTCGCGCCGGCTTGCCGGCGTCGAGCCCGGCGCGCACGCGGGCCAGCACTTCCACGCGCACCTTCGCATCCTTGTCGCCGGTTTTTGCCGAGCGCTCGGCGCGCTGCAATGCCTTTTCCACGCTGTCGAGGTCGGCCAGTGCCAGCTCGGTATCGATCGTGTCGATGTCGGCGATCGGGTCGACCTTGTTGTTCACGTGGATCACATCGGAGTTTTCGAAGCAGCGCACCACGTGGGTGATCGCGTCGACCTCGCGGATGTGGGCAAGGAACTTGTTGCCCAGCCCCTCACCGCTCGCCGCGCCCGCTACCAGCCCGGC
>CADCUA010000704.1 GCA_902805755.1 uncultured Lysobacter sp. | reverse complement strand
ATCCGGGCAACGAGCGTGTCGATGTGCTGGCGCGCAACCAGGCGGTCCGTCTCAGGTCAGGAGCGGCACGGGTGGTATAGCGTCGCCACGGCGGCCCGAGCCAGGGCTGCGGCATCACCGATCCATTCCCGCCCCACCTACCGCCGGTCACTCAATGCGCCAGATCATCCTCGACACCGAAACCACCGGGCTCAGCTGGGAGCGTGGCAATAGGGTCGTGGAAATCGGCTGCGTCGAGTTCTTGGCGCGCCGTCCCACCGGCCGCACGTTCCATTGCTACCTGAATCCGGGGCGCGAGTTCGAAGCCGGCGCGCAGGAAGTCACCGGGCTCACCCTCGAGTTCCTTGCCGACAAGCCGCGTTTCGAACAGGTGGTGGATGACTTCCTCGCGTTCATCGATGGGGCGGAAGTCATCATCCATAACGCCGCGTTCGACGTGGGCTTTCTCAACAACGAGTTGCGGCTGCTCGGGCCGCAGTACGGCTGCCTCGCGGACCGCTGCACGGTCGAGGATTCGCTGCTGCTTGCGCGGCGGCAGTTCCCGGGCCAACGTAATTCGCTCGATGCGCTGTGCAAGCGGCTCGGCGTGGACAACACGCACCGGCAGTTGCACGGCGCACTGCTCGACGCGCAGCTGCTCGCCGAGGTTTACATCGCACTGACCTCGGGTCAGGGCGAGATCGGTTTCGGTGAGGGGGCGGACACCGGTAGTGCGGCGACGGTTGCGTTCGCGATTTCATCGGATGCCGCGCGGCCGCGTGTGCAGGTGGCCGCGGAAGAACTCGCGGCGCACGACGCGCGGCTGGAGAAACTGCGCAAGAAGGCCGGCCGTGCCCTATGGGACGCCTGGACCGATGTCGACGCCGGGGTCGCGGACGAGTCCTCACCCGATCTGCGGGCTACCGCCTGACGATCAGTGGCTGCGCACCAGCACGACAGTGATGTTGTCCGAGCCGCCGCCGTCCAGCGCAGCCGCGACGAGGCTGTCGACGCACTCCTGCGCACTGCAGTCGTGGCGTGCAAGCACCCGCGCGATGTTCGCATCGTCGACTTCTTCGGTGAGCCCGTCGCTGCATAGCAGCAACTGCATGCCAGGCTTGAGCTCGCCGGTCATCGATTCGACGTTGAGATTGCGCGGGTCGGTGACGCCCAGTGCCTGGGTTACGACGTTGCGATGCGGATGGCTGCGTGCCTGCTCCTGCGTGATCGCGCCATTCGCGATCAGTTCCTGCACGTAGCTGTGGTCCTGCGAGAGCTGGGCGAGCTGGCCGTCGCGCCAGAGGTACACGCGGCTGTCGCCCACCCATGCGACTTCGAATCGGTTGCCGTTGACGCGTGCGGCGACGACCGTGGTGCCCATCGGCAACGCGTCGTTGCGCCGCCGCGATGTACGGATGATTTCCTCGTCCGCGATGCGGATCGCCTGCGGCAGCGGCGTGCCCGCACGGATCTCGCGCACGATGGCGTCGCGGGCGAGCGCACTCGCGACCTCACCGTACTCATGCCCGCCCATGCCGTCGGCCACCAGCCACAGCCCCAGCTCGCTGTCGGCGTAGTAGGTGTCCTCGTTGAGGTCCCGACGCAGGCCCACGTGCGTCAGATGTCCGAATTCGATCATGGATGGATCATGCCTGCGGCAGTTGCGCCTCTATCCCGTGCATAACGCGATCATCACGAGGAAGCGGCCGCGTGGCAACCGGTGCGCAGTCATGAGCGCATCGCACGAGGGCGATGCAATGGTCCGCGCAACGGCGCGGCCGTACGCAAGCGCGGCTGCCAAAGAAAAAGGGCTGCCGGGGCAGCCCTTTTTCACATCTGGCGGAGAGGGGGGGATTCGAACCCCCGGTACGCTATAAACGTACGCCTGATTTCGAGTCAGGTACATTCAACCACTCTGCCACCTCTCCGGTGGCCGCCGGCTGACGCCAACGGGCCGCTCATGATACGGGGCGCCGCCGGGGCGGACAAGCCGGCTGTGCGCCCCGGCGCGCGACGTTAGACTCCCGCCCCTTTACGGTGCCCACGCCATGTCCGAAATCCTCGTTCCCGTGTCGTTCGGTGAGTTGCTGGACAAGATCGCGATCCTGCAGATCAAGTCCGAGCGCATGACCGACGAGGCCAAGCTGGCCAACGTGCGTAATGAACTGTCAGCGCTCGAGAAGACCTGGATGGCGCATCCCGCCGCCGGCCACGAGATCGTGCGGCTGCGGGCCGAGCTCAAGGCCGTGAACGAGCGTCTGTGGGTGATCGAGGACGACATCCGCTTCAAGGAGCGCGACCAGGCGTTCGACGACGAGTTCATCCATCTCGCGCGCAGCGTGTATTTCGAGAACGACGAGCGCGCGCGCATCAAGCGCGAGATCAACGTCGCGCTCGGCTCGGCCTATGTCGAGGAAAAGTCCTACCAGGATTACCGCCCAGCGAGCTGATATCGGCGCCGCCGAGGCTGGAAGCATGCGTGCATGCGACCGGCCCCACGGGCGCTGCGGTCTCAGCCGTGGTCGGCGACGTAACGCTCGAACGCGGCAATTGCATCATCGACGGTGACCAGGTCCATCACCCCGTCTTGTTCGATCTTGGTGCCCCAGGGCAGTTCGAAGGCGGGCTTGCCGCGATAGTGGCGGGCCGCGTCGTCGTACCGATCCACGCAGTAGCGTCGGTCGCTGTACGGGCCGCTTCGTGCGGGATTGCTGGCAGCGTGCAGGCCGAGCACCTTCGTGCCCATGGCATTGGCGATGTGCATGGGGCCGGAGTCCGGACTCATCAGCAACTGCCCGCGCTGTAGAAGGGCGGGCAGCTGTTTCAGCGTGTCCTTGCCAATCAGGTCCAGCGGCTGCTCGTGCATCGCGGCGATGATCGCATTGCCGGTTTCCCGTTCGAGTGTGCTGCGCCCGCCGCAGAGCACGACTCGCCAGCCTCGCGACATCGCATGGTCCGCCACCGCCGCATAGCGCTCGGTGCGCCAGTTGCGCAACACATGACTTGAACATGGCGAAATGACCAGCGTCGGGCGCCCGTCGTCCGGCCATTGCGCGCGCGCCCAGGCATGGGCGTCCTCCGGAACCGGCAGGTCCCAACGCACCTGGGTCTGCTGAAGGCCGAGCGGCTCGCAGAAACTTCCCAGCGCATCGAGCACATGGATGCCCGGGCGGTCCGGGATCCGTTCGTTGACGAAAAGCCCGTGCCCGTCTTTCGATCGGGCGCGGTCATAGCCGACGCGCCGACGCGCGGGAATAAACGCCGACAGCAGATTCGCGCGCGCGGCGACCTGCATCTGCAGCAGCGCATCGAAGCGCATTCCCCGCAATTCGCGCCTGAGCGCGCGCATGCCGGCCAGCCCGCTGCGCTTGTCGTATTCGATGAACGTAACGCCTTCAAGCCCTTCGAGCAGGCGGCGTTCGCCTTTACCGATGACCCAATGCAGGTCGGCATCGGGAAAGCCGGCCCGCAATGTGCGCACCAGCGGCACCACATGGGTGACATCGCCCAGCGCCGACAGGCGCAGCAGGCAGATCGAAGGAGCAGCGGGCGGCAATGCGGTCGGCACGAGGATTGCTAGACTCCGGTCAATGACGGGCTATGACGCCTCCGAAGGAATGACGCCGTTCCGCGATGACAGCGGATACGGCTCGATTCTGTTCGACACGACACGGGTGCGGCAACCCGATGCGCGCTGGTTTTCGCCCGTGCATTGGGGCGAACTCGCGCGTCCGGTCGACAGCGGCGGCCGCGGCGGGGCCTGGTTCGTGGACGCGCCGTTCGGTCGCGTGCTGCTGCGGCGTTACCTGCGCGGCGGTCTGGTGGCGAATGTGAGCCGTGACCGGTACTGGTGGCGTGATTCGAATTCCACGCGCAGCTTCGCCGAATTCCGCCTCACCCGCGCGGCGGCCGCGAAAGGCATTCCGGTGCCGACTCCGATCGCTGCCTATTACCGCCGCGAAGGCATGTTCTACACCGCGGCGATTGTTCTCGAGCGACTCGAGAACGTGCGCACGCTCGCCGACCGCGTTGCGGTTGCCGGTGACGGGGCGCCATGGGAGGAGGCCGGCCGCCTCATCGCGCGCTCTCACCGCGCGGGCCTTGATCACGCCGATCTCAACGCACATAACCTGCTGTTCGATCCAACCGGGCGCGGCTGGGTGATCGATCTTGACCGCGGGCAGTTGCGCATTCCGGAAACGGCATGGCGCGAACGCAACCTCGCGCGGCTTGAGCGTTCCGTGCTGAAGCTCCGTGGCGAGCGATCGATCGAGGCGATGCGACACGATTTCGAACGCCTGCGCATGGCGTATGAGCGGGTGTGGGAGCGGGGTTACTGATGACTTGGCAGTTGCGCCTCATCGGTGTTGGTAGCGCCGGTGCCGTGGAGTTGGGATCCGCCATGGCCACGATCGAGCGCGACGGAGCGCCGTGGCTGACGATCGATTGCGGAAGCGAAGGACTGACTTCGTATCTGCAGCAGTACGGCGACGCGCCGCGTGCCGTTTTCATCACCCATGTGCATCTGGATCACGTCGGCGGGCTGGAGCGTTTGTTCGTCGCGAGTTACTTCGACCAGGCAAGGCGAGGCCGCGTGCGCATGTACGTGCCGGCGAAGCTGGTCGCGCTGCTGCATCAGCGCATTGCCGAGTATCCGAACGTGCTTGCCGAAGGTGGCGCGAATTTCTGGGATGCATTCCAGCTGGTGCCGGTCGGCGATGCCTTCTGGCATGACGGCATTCGTGTCGAGGTGTTTCCGGTGCGCCACCACTGGCCCGATACCGCGTTCGGTCTGCGCCTGCGCGGAAGCCTGGTGTGGACGGGCGATACACGTCCGATACCCGAGCAGCTCGCGCTGTATGCCGATCGCGGCGAGCTCATCGCGCACGACTGCGCGCTGCACGGCAATCCGTCGCACAGCGGCATCGATGATCTCGAGCGCGAATATCCACCGCAGCTGCTGGCCCGATGCGTGCTCTACCACTACGCCGGCGCTGCAGACGGGCGCGCGCTCGAGGCGCGAGGGCACCGCGTGGGCT
>CADCUA010000703.1 GCA_902805755.1 uncultured Lysobacter sp. | reverse complement strand
CGGAACTTGACGCCGTACTCGGTGATCACGCTCGGCGGCACCGCGGGGTTGCCGCGGAAATCGAAGCTTTCCTGCTTCTGCACATGCTCGTCGGCAAAGCTGTAGAAGCGGCAGCCGGGGAACTGCTCGGACAGCGCCGCATAGATCCATTCGCGGTGGCGGAACATGCCGGCCGAAAAGAACTCCACCACCAGCAGATCGCCATAGCGGTCCACGACCAGGCCCGACAGCCCGTCGCCTTCGCTGTGCACGACGCGCCAGGCGTCGCTGATCGAATCGAGCTTGAGAAACTCGCGGCGCGCCTCCACCGCCGCGGCGATGCGGCGCGAGAACCAGGCCGCATCGACCTGCACGGCCGGATCGCTTTCCAGCATGCGCAGCGCGATGCGCGAGTGGCCGTTATAGAAACCGCGACCGATCCAGTCGCCGTCCACGCCGAGCACATCGACGATGCTGCCGGGCTTGGGCTTCTGCGCGGGCTTGTCGACGAGGCGCTGGAAAATCCAGGGGTGGCTGGATTTCCAGGCGTTTTTCAGGCGGACAGTGGGGTTGGGCGTCGTCATCGCGCCATTCTACGCGGCGCCGCGGTGCGGCCCTGAACCGTGACGCGCGTGTGCAGTCGCGATTCGAACGCTCGAGCCTGGCTTGCAATCGCGATGGCCAGCGCCATGTCGAGGCCATGCACCTGCCCACACCCGATCTGCCCTCCGATTCGCCCGCCCAGCGCGCCGCCGACCGGCGCCGCTGGCTGCGCGCGTTCAACTTCGCCCTCGCGTTCGCACTCGTGCTGATCGCGGTGTTCAGCGCGCAGGCCGCGTTCGATGCGCGCGCGTTCACCGTGCAGCCCGGTGAATGGTCGAACTGGCGTGGCCTGCTCGGCGCGCCGCTGCTGCACGGCTCGTTCGAGCACCTCGCCGCGAACGTGATCTCGCTGCTGATGCTAGCCACGCTCGCGCTCGGGCTGTACCCGCGTGCGACGCCGCGCGCGCTGCCGCTGGCATGGCTCGGCTCGGGCCTGGGCGCGTGGCTGCTCGGCGACGCGGGCTCGCACCATCTCGGCGCGAGCGGCGTGACGCACGGGCTGATGTTTTTGCTGCTCGGTCTCGGGCTGCTGCGCCGGGACCGGCCTGCGGTCGCGGCGGCGATGATGGCCTTCATGTTCTACGGCGGCATGCTGCTCACGGTGCTGCCGCGCGAGGCCGGCGTGTCATGGCAGTCGCACCTGGGCGGCGCGGTCGCCGGACTGGTCGCGGCGGGGCTGTGGTTCCGCGCCGACCCGCAGCCGCCGCGCAAGCGCTACAGCTGGGAGCTGGAAGAAGAGGCCGCGCACGGTGACTTGGAACGCGATGAATTCCAGCTGCCGCGTCCGCGCGAGGTGCCGGTGCTGTGGCAGCGCGAGGCGCCGCGCGGCGAAGTGGTGCCGTTCGTGCGGCGTCCGCGGCCGGACGACCCGGCCTAGGGTCTAGAACCTGCAGCGCGATGCGATACGCGATGCACGCGACACCTGCCGGGGATGACAGGACGCGGCGGGATCGCGACCACCG
>CADCUA010000702.1 GCA_902805755.1 uncultured Lysobacter sp. | reverse complement strand
CGATTGATGCGGCGATACACCGCTTTTGCGATCTGGTGCAGGCCGTAGGCGAACAGCCCGAGACCGACGATCGCCAGCAGCCCGCCACGATCGAGCATCTGCAGCACTTCGCCGGTGTCGGCTGCGGTCGATGCGCTGTAATGTCGCCCGGCGTTGAAAACGAACCAGCCGATCGGCATCAGCACCAGGCCACGCGCGCCGGTACCGATACGACCCAGCGTGGTGACGGCGCGCGAGTTCTGCTGCATATGGCTGTTCACGTCGCCGCGCAGCGCTTTCACGATCTGGTGCAGACCGTACGCGATCACGCCGATACCTGCCGCCATGACCAGCCAGCTGCCGGCCGGCATGCCGAGCACCTTGTTGATCCAGACTTCCTGGCCTTCGCCACCGCCACCGCCGCTACCGCGGCTGAGCTGCCATGCCGTGTACGCAAGCGATCCGTAGATCACGGCGCTGAGCAGATAGAACAGGCGCATGGCGATGCGCTTGGCATCCTTGTCCCCGGGATGCTCCGGATCCATCGCCGCCTGCACCAGCCGCCACAGCACGTGGCCCAGCAGTCCGAGCGCGATCAGCATCAGCATCAGCTTGCCGCCACTCTCGTCGCGCAGCGATGCCAGCGCGCCGCTCGCACCTTCCGGTGAGCCCGCCGCGTTCGCCGCCTTGAATGCGATGAATCCGATAAGCAGGTAGACGACACCTTTCGCGGCATATCCCAGGCGCGCCATCGGCGGAACCCAACTGGCTACTTCACGCGCCGCACCCATGCCTGCGGCGCCGATTTGATGGTTCATGGTCTTGTACTCATGGATGGTCTCGGCAACTTGTCGCAGACGGGCCGTCCGGCCAGCGTGAATGCTCCAGCCGGGCTCGGCGGCGAACGCGCGTCAGCAGCACTACGCACTTCGACCACCGGGAGCGCGGCGCGCGCTTGCATCGCTACAGGTCTTTCCCGTACACGCAAATCTTGCGTGCTGATACAGGCCAATCGCATGCCTTCCAGCGGGCTGGGCACTGGCACGCTCGTTGCGTCGCACTCCATAGCTGATCCAGCGGCGCAGGGCACGCACGCCGGCGCGTATCGAACAGAGGAGACCGACATGCTTGCAACCACCTACCGACGCCCCTACCGCGTTCGCGCCGAGCACGTAGCCGAACCGGTGATCGAGCATCCCAACGACGCCATCGTGCGCGTGACGCGCTCCTGCATCTGCGGCTCGGACCTGCACCTCTACCATGGCCTGGTGCCGGACACGCGCGTGGGCTCGATCTTCGGCCATGAGTTCACCGGCATCGTCGAGCAGGTTGGCTCCTCGGTGCAGAACCTGAAGGTGGGCGACCACGTGATCGTCCCGTTCAACATCTCCTGCGGCAGCTGCTACTTCTGCGAGCGCGAGCTGTACGGCAACTGCCATAACGTCAACCCGCAGGCGACGGCGGTCGGCGCGATCTACGGCTACTCGCACACCGCGGGCGGCTACGACGGCGGGCAGGCCGAGTACGTGCGCGTCCCCTACGCCGACGTGAGCCCCACCGTCATC
>CADCUA010000701.1 GCA_902805755.1 uncultured Lysobacter sp. | reverse complement strand
GCATGCGTCGCGATCGACGAGCGCGTGCTGCGCCAGGTCAGCGAGAACCTGATCACGAACGCGATAAAATATGCGCCCGGCACTGAGCTCAGCCTCATGGGGCGCGCCGGTCCGCCCGGGTTCTGGCAGCTGATCGTCGCCGACCGTGGCCCGGGCATCCCGGCCTCGCGTCAGCGCGAACTGTTCAAGCCTTTCGTGCGCCTGCACGACGAGGCGGTCGACGATGGCGTATCGAGCGGCCTGGGATTGTCACTGGCCAAGCAGATCATCACCAACGCCGGCGGCCAGCTCTGGTACGAGGACCGCGAAAACGGCGGCGCGCGCTTTATCGTCGAATTGCCGCAGGCATAAAAACAGCCGACCCCTGCGGGCCGGCTGTCGTTCAACGCGCTTGCGCCCCGAGGGGCGCGTGTCACTCAGTGCGTGGTGGCTGCATTCTCGGTGCTGCGGCGCGACGCCCGACCGCCCGCGCGCTTGCCTGCAGCCGCCGAACCCGACTTGCGCCGCGTTGTCGTGCTGCCGTTCGCTTTGGTATCAGCTGCGGTGTTGCTTGACGCGTTGCCGTTACGGGCCTCGACCCGCGTTGCCTTGCCTTCGAGCGCCTGGCGGATGCGTGCGTTGCGACGCTGGTTGCCGGGGCTGTCGTTGCCGAGCTCGGCCTCGCGGCTGCGACGGTAGGCCGCATACCACAGCAGACCGCCAGCAGCGGCGGTCGCCACGGCGATCGCAGGGTGGCGGCGCAGGAACAGCCCGGCCACGCGCGCACCGGTGCGGACCGCGCCGAGCTTGGCGCCGGTCGAGAGCAGGCTGCCCGCGCTGGGCACCATCATTTTCATGTTGTCGCCGACCGCAGTGGCCAGATCCAGCGCACGGTCGGACAGGGACGAGAGCTTGGTCATGGTGGAATTTTCCTGTAGCGGGAGCGGCTGCCAGTGTCTGCGCGGTAGCGTTGAAGCGGCGTGAGTGGAATCGCCATGCAGCGAAAGGCAAACGCACTGAGCGGAGCGGGCGCGTCGATGACCGTGCCGGTTGCGATCGCGGCCGTAGCAACAGTGCCCGCAGGTGCCCACTCCCGTATTGAAGCAGTCCGATTGCGTCACGTGCCTCGCGGCTTCGCCCGGTGCGTCGCGGCGGCGGTCCACGGATCGTCTGGCCACGGATGTCGCGGGTAGCGGCCTTTCATTTCCTTTTTCACGTCCGGGTAGGTGCGCTGCCAGAAACCCTTGAGATCCTGCGTCACCTGCAGCGGGCGGCCGGCAGGGGACAACAGGTGCAGCGTCAGCGGCACGCGGCCGTCGGCGATGCGTGGGGTGTCGGCCAGGCCGAACAGTTCCTGCAGCTTGACCGCGAGCACCGGCGGCAGGGGTGCATCGAGCGCGTCGTCGAATCCGTATTCGATGCGTCGCTCCATGCCGGACGGCACGGTGATGCGCACCGGCGCCAGCGCATCGATGCGCTGGCGCAGCGCCCAGTCCACGCCGGACTTCAGCGCTTCAGCGAATGCGGCCTCGTCCAGCGCATCCAGCCGCGTGCGCCCGGCAAGC
>CADCUA010000700.1 GCA_902805755.1 uncultured Lysobacter sp. | reverse complement strand
CGTGTGCTCTTCCGATCTTCAGCCGCCGGACGGCGCGACGTCGGTGCGTGTGCGTGTCGGCGACGCGCTGGAAACCCATCCGGGCTGGCGCTTGGGCACGCTCAATGCGCGCAGCGCGGTGTTCGACGGCCCCGAGGGTGCACGCACGCTGGAGCTGCGGGTGTTCGACGGGCAGGGCGGGCAGGCGCCGACGGCGTCGAGCGCGCCCACCGGTACGCGCCGGCCCGGCGCGGCCACGCCCGCCGGCGATGCCGATGCCGCCGTGCCGCCGCCGCGTCCGATCGTCGAACGGCCCGGACCGCAGCCGACGCCCGGCACGCCGCCGGCCACGGTCGCACCGCCGGTTGCGCCGCCGCCCCGTCCTGAGACCACCCCTTCGCCATCCACGTCCGACCAGGCGCAGATGGAAGCCATTCGCCAGCGCATCCAGGCGCGTCGCGAACAACTGCGCCAACAGCAGCAGAACCCGGCGCAGCCGCCGGTCAAATAGAGTCCCGAATGAAGCCACTGCCCCCGTCCCGCATCGTCCTGCGCCAGGCCGTCCTGGCTGTCACCGTCACCAGCATGCTGGCGTCCTGCGCGACCACGCCGGTGCCCAGCGTGCGCCGCGAAGGCAACCCGGCCGCGCACCAGGCCACCGGCGTGGCCGGCACCGCCGCAAGCACGGGCGCGTCTGCGACCGGCGCAGGCGTGACCACGCAGCCGTTGCAGGCCGAGCCCGGCCGGCTCACGCCGCAGATCCGCCGCGGCACGGGCCAGGTCATCAACCGCAGCGCCGGCGCAGCGCCGCCCCCGGGCGGTGGTGGCAGCTCGGGCGCGGCGACGTTCAACTTCGAAGGCGAATCGCTGCACGCGGTCGTCAAGGTGATCCTCGGCGACATGCTCGGGCAGAACTACGTGATCGCGCCGGGCGTGCAGGGCACGGTCACGCTGGCCACGCCGAAGCCGGTGAGCTCGGCCGATGCACTGAGCCTGCTGGAGATGGTGCTGGGCTGGAACAACGCACGCATGGTGTTCAGCGGCGGCCGCTACAACATCGTGCCGGCGGACCAGGCGATGGCCGGCAACGTCGCGCCGCGCACCGGCTCGGCATCGAGCGCGCGCGGGTTCGAGGTGCGCACCGTGCCGCTGCGTTACGTGTCGGCGACGGAGATGGAGAAGATCCTCAAGCCGTACGCGCGGCCGAACGCGATCGTCAATGTCGACAACGCGCGCAACATCATCAGCATCGGCGGCAGCCGCGCCGAGCTCGAGAACTACCTGCGCACGATCGAAATCTTCGACGTCGATTGGCTGAGCGGGATGTCGGTGGGCGTTTTCCCGCTGCAGGCCGGTCGCGCGACGCGCATCGTCGCCGACCTCGAGCGCGTGTTCGGCGAGAACAGCAAGTCACCGGTCGCCGGCATGTTCCGCTTCATGCCGTTGGAAGGCGCGAACGCGGTGATGGTGATCACCTCGCAGGCGAACTACCTCGACGACATCCAGCAGTGGCTGGAACGCATCGACAACGCCGGTGCGTCCACGCAGCTGTACACCTACGAGCTCAAGTACATCAAGGCACGCGAGCTCGCCGACCGTTTGTCCGAAGTGTTCGGCGGCGGCCGCGGCGGAAACAGCGGTGGCAACGGCGGCCCCCCGACGCTGATGCCCGGCCTGGATTCGGTTGAGCTACAGGACCGCGAAGGCGGCGCCAGCGCATCGCTCGGCGGCAGCAGCGGCGGCCTCGACACCGGTAGCAACACCGGCATGGGCTCGAACACCGGCATGGGCACCGGTGGCAACACCGGTGGCTCACTCTCGCTCGGCGCGGCGAACAATTCCAACGGCAGCGTGACGCTGGAAGTCGACGGCGACCGCGTCGGCGTGTCGGCCGTGGCGGAGACGAACTCATTGCTGGTGCGCGCGAGCCCGGCGGCGTGGAAGTCGATCCTCGACGTGATCGAGCGGCTGGACACGATGCCGCTGCAGGTGCAGATCGAGGCGCAGGTGGTCGAGGTGCAGCTGTCCGGCGCGCTCGAATACGGCGTCAACTGGTTCTTCGAGAACGCGGTCAGCAACCCGGTCGCGGCTGGCGGCGCCGGCCTGCCGAACGCGGCGGGGCGCGCGATCTGGGGCGACCTCGCCGGCAGCGTGCAATCGGCCGGCGGGCTGGCCTGGACGTTCCTTGGTCGCAACGCGGCAGCCGTTATCTCCGCGCTGGACCGCGTGACCGACCTGCAGTTGCTGCAGACGCCGTCAGTGCTCGTACGCAACAACTCGGAAGCCACGCTCAACGTCGGCAGCCGCATCCCGATCTCGTCGGTCACCGTCGACCCGGGCACGGGCGCGGGCGGCACGACCTACAGCCAGGTGCAGTACCTCGACACCGGCATCATCCTCAAGGTGCGCCCGCGCATCACGCGCGACGGCATGGTGTTCCTGGACATCGTCCAGGAAGTCAGCTCGCCGGGGACCCAGGCCGACCGTAACGGCAACGTCCGCATCGACACCCGCAAGGTCAAGACGGAAACCGCAATCCAGAGCGGCGACACCGTCATGCTGGCCGGCCTGATCAGCGACGGCGTCACGCGCGGCTCGTCCGGTTTCCCGGGCCTGAGCCGCATTCCGGTGGTCGGCGGCCTGTTTGGCCGGCAGACCTCGCGCACCGAGCGCAACGAGGTCATCGTGCTGCTGACGCCGACCGTGGTGCGCAACCCGCAGGAAGCGCGCGAGCTGACGGACGAGTACGGCCGCCGCTTCCGCGCGATGGAACCGCTGAACCGCGCGCCGAAGCGCTGATTGCCGCAGCGCGCGTCGATGGACGGGTCGCTGCTGGTCGTCATCCCGGTTGGCCCGGACGACGACGCGCTGGACGCGTGCCTGGCCGCGCTCGACCGCGCCACGCCACCGGGTACGCCGGTATGGCTGGCCGATGACGCGCAGGCCGGGCCGCGCGGGCGTGCGCTGATCGACCGCTGGCGCCGGCGCACGCGGCTGCAGGCCGAATACACACGCCGCCAGCGCTCGGTGGGTGAGGTCGCTCATCTCGATGAGGTCCTGTCGGCCTGCGGCGCAGCCGATGCGGTCGTGCTGGCACCGGATGCGCTGCCAACGCCGGGCTGGTTGCGGCATCTGGCGCGCACGCTGGCCGATGACCGGGCGGTCGCGACGGTGACGCCATGGAGCAATGCCGGCGAGGCCGCCGCCTGGCCCATCGTCGGCAAGATCGCCGCGCTGCCCGACGATCTGGACCGGCTCGCCCTGGCGGCCGCGGGCATGCCGCTGGGTGCGCCGGAGCTTCCGGCCGCGGTCAGCCACGCCGTACTGCTACGCGGCGCTGCGCGCCAGCGCGTGGGCGGGCTCGACAGCACCGGTTATGGCTCCTGGTATGCGGCGCTGACCGATCTCTCCTTGCGCCTGTCCGGGCTCGGCTGGCGCAATGTCCTGTGCGAGCGCGCATTCGTCGCGCGGCTTGCCGAAGGCCGACCGCGCGATGGGGACATGGACGCGCTCGCCGCGCGCTGGCCGGACTGGCACGCGCGACTGGCGAACTTCCTGATGCGCGACCCGCTGCGGTCGGCGCGCGAGCGCCTGACCCAGCGCCTGGCCGGCGCGCTGGAGCCGTCCGCGCAGTCCGACCTGTTTGCGCCCGAAATTTCCGCTACGGCTACGGCCAACAATGCCGTGGGCGATACGCGCAGCCGCCGGGACGACTGCTGCGAAGCCGGCGTATGACATCGGTCGAGTCCCCTGACGGCCCGCTCATCGACGCGGTGGTTGTCACCTACCAGAGTGCGTCGACGATCGACGATTGCCTGCAGCGGCTGAGGCATGCAGTCGGTGTCGCCGCGATCCGCATCGTCGACAACGCCTCGACCGACGATACGCTCGCGATCGTGCAGCGCCATGCGCTGGCCGACGCGCGCGTGCGCTTTATCGCGAATCCCGACAACCCGGGCTTCGCGGTCGCCTGCAACCAGGGCGCCCGCGACGCGGATTCGGCGTGGATCGCGTTCGTGAACCCCGATTGCCTCGTCGAGCCGGACACCCTTTCCACACTGCATGCACTCGCCGTCCCGCAGGGCGACGTGCTGCTCGGCGCCGACCTGGTGGACGAGGACGGCGTGCGCGATGGGGCCGCGCGGCGGCGCGATCCGGATTTCGCCGCCATGCTCCGGCGCGCGGTGCGCATCGGGCGCGCAGCCGGGTCAGGTGCATCCCTGGGCGTCGTTCGCGATGCGCAGGCGCCTTTGCAGTGGGTGGAGGCAATCTCCGGCGCGCTGATGCTGATGCCGCGCGGTTTGTTCGAGCGCATCGGCGGCTTCGACGAAGGCTATCGCCTGCATGCGGAGGACCTCGACCTGTGCCGTCGCGTGCGCGAGGCCGGCGGGCGGGTCGCGGTCGCGAACGCGGTGCCGGTCGTGCATGTGCGCGGCGTGTCCAGCCGTTCGCGCCCGCTGTTCGTCGAATGGCACAAGCATCGCGGGCTGTGGCGCTACTTCAGGCGTTTCGAAGCAGCCCGGCATGGCATTGCGATGCGCGCGGCCGTGTTCGCCGCGATCTGGCTGCGCTTTCCCGCAGCCGCGTTATTCGCCTGGGTGCGCGCACGGCGCGTTGGCTGATCAATCCCGCCAAGTGCTCTTCGTGTTCTCCGGTGCGGGCGAGGCCGCAGATCGCAAAGCACCTGCCTGCAGCGCGCAAGCCAGTTGATTCGGCAGCGTCGCTATCACACCGCTGGTGTGAGTTCGCGCTTACGGACCCCTCAACGATCCAGCCGCACCTTGAACTGCAGGCCGAGCGTGGTGGGCGTCACGTTGCGGATCTCCGGCAGCACGATGAAATTGACGCCCATGCGTTCGCCTTCGAGCTTCGCGATCAGCCCGCCGGCCGGCGCGATCCCGCCGTCGTTATAGCCCGGGTAACCGGTGACCACGCCCGCCATCGCGCCGACGCGCAGGTAGCGGCCCAGTTGCAGCGGCGTGTACTGGTACATCGCATACAACGAGTTCTCGTCGACCGAGTTGCGGAAGTAACCGGCCGAGACCG
>CADCUA010000699.1 GCA_902805755.1 uncultured Lysobacter sp. | reverse complement strand
GTGGCCTGATGCGTCAGCGCAGCCAGGTATTCGCGCATCTTCGTCACGTCGCGGAACACGATCACGCAGCCCGCATCCTCGCCCGAGGCGGTGTGCATGGGTGCGGCCACCCCGTCGATCAGGCAGTGGCCGCCATTGCGCGTTTTCAGCACGGCGGGACGGGCCTCGGAAAACACCTGCCCCTGGCACAGCTGCGCGATTACGGTCAGCTGTGTCTCGTCCGGCGTGCCGCCCAGGATCAGCAGCTCACTGAAGTCGCGGCCGCGGACCTCATCGGTGGTCCAGCCGGAAATCTGCTCGGCCGTGGGGTTGAGAAACTCGATCCTGCCATCCGCATCCACAGACAGGACTGCATCGCCGATAGCGTTCAGCGTGACCTGCGCACGGTCCTTCTCGCGCTGCAGCTCGTCCTGCAGGTTCTTGCGAAGCGTCAGGTCCTTGGTGATCTTGCAATAGCCGCTGTGCGCGCCGCTCGCGTCCTTGATCGAAATGATCTCGACCAGCGCCCAGGACATGGAACCATCCCTCTTCCGACGCCAACCCTCCTCGGTGTAGGTGCCATCGCGGCGAGCGGCGTCGAGGTTGTGCTTCACCGCACCTTTCCCGTCCGCAGCGTCCGGGTAAAGCACTTCAAGCGGCCGGCCGAGAACCTCTTCGGCCTCGTAGCCCTTCATCTCGGCAGCCGCCGGATTCCAGGACGAGATACAACCGTCGCGGTCGATCAGGAAAATCGCGTACTCGCGAACACGCTCGACCATCACGGCAAACGGATGGTCCGGGTCGAACTGGCTGGGCAGATGATTGACCTGCGATTCCACGCGGCAGCTCCCTGCGGCACGACCGCGCCATCTTGCACCACGCACGTGAGTGCAAGGTGCTTGCGCTGCACAGTGTTGCAACCGTGAAACACGCTGCAGGCACGGCAAAAGCGTCCGACCCAGCCCCAGGCCCTGCGACGGGATGGCTCGCTCGAACATGGAGCAACAATCGCCGCTTCAACCGTTGTCGAGGAAACCCGGCGGCACCCCGTTTCGCCAGCTACGCCCGGCAGCCTCCATGCGTACCGCCGCTCACCACAGCCAGCGCAGCAGTGCGATGAGAAGCGAAGCCAGCGCCGTCAGCACCAGCCCCCAGAACGACAGAATCATTGCACCGAAAATCAACCAGCCCCCGGCGCCGTCCACGTGCCGCGAACGCGTGAGATCGACCCACGTCGCGAGCCCGAGCAGCGAAACGGCACCGGTTACATAGGCCAGCCACAGCTTCGAGGTGAGGGACAACGCGAGGAACCAGTCGGACATCGGAGCCGGGGCGTGGAAGCGGGAGCGGGAGCGGGAGCGGGAGCGGCCCCGATTATCGTCGGTGTACGACCGAAACAGTGCACGACAGGTCTTACGCAGAACCAGCGGGTAAGCGGCGCGGTGGCCATGCGGTGCAGGAGTCGCTGCGCTTGCAGCTTACCGGTCAAGGCAACACCCGATGCGACTACGTCAACGTGTTGTCTTTGCCGTCGGCTTTCGCTTTGCGTTGCCGTTTGCCTTTTGCT
>CADCUA010000698.1 GCA_902805755.1 uncultured Lysobacter sp. | reverse complement strand
TGTTGAAAGTCGCAGTCGCAATTTCCCTCGCCACCGGTTCGCTGGGCTTCGCTCAGGCTGCCGGCATCGCGCCTGAAGCCCAGGCCGCCGACGCCTCGCAGTACATCCTGAGCACCGACCGCCTGATCGTGAAGTACAAGGATGCCGGTTCGAAGGTCTTCAAGGGCCAGGGCGTGCCGGCCATGACCGCAGCGCGCCAGTCGATTGCCGACCGCGCCGGCCAGGAATTCGGCATGACGCTCAAGGCCCTGCGCACGACCGCCACAGGCGCCCACGTGCTGAAGATCGACCGCAAGGTCTCGGTGAAAGAAGCCGAAGCGCTGGCGAAGGAACTGATGGCGCGCGACGCTTCCGTCGAGTACGCCGAGCCTGACCGCATCCTGCGCAAGATGGCCACCCCGACCGACCCGATGTACAACCAGCAGTGGCACTACTTCGAAGCGACCGGCGGCCTGCGCCTGCCGGCGGCCTGGGACAGCTCGACCGGCGTCGGCGTGCGCGTTGCCGTCATCGACACTGGTATCCGTCCGCACGCTGACCTCTCCGGCCAGATCCTGGCCGGCTACGACTTCATTTCCGACGCGACCATCGCCAACGACGGCGGCGGCCGCGACAGCGACGCATCCGATCCGGGCGACTGGACTGCCGCCAACGAGTGCGCCGCCGGCGATCCGGCATCGGGCTCGAGCTGGCACGGCACCCACGTGGCTGGCACCGTTGCCGCTGCCACCAACAACGGCACCGGCGTGGCCGGCGTTGCCTACGGCGCCAAGATCGTGCCGGTGCGCGTGCTCGGCAAGTGCGGCGGCTACACCTCGGACATCGCCGACTCGATCGTCTGGTCGTCGGGCGGCGCCGTGACCGGCGTGCCGAACATTGCAGCCCGTGCACAAGTCATCAACATGTCGCTCGGCGGCGGCGGCGCCCCCCGCCCCACGACCCAGAACGCGATCAACAGCGCCCGTTCGCGCGGCACCGTCGTCATCGTCGCAGCGGGTAACGAGAACATGAACGCCAGCAACTCGAACCCGGCCAACTGCGCCGGTGTCGTGACCGTGGCGGCCACCAACCGCAACGGCGGCCGTGCACCGTACTCGAACTACGGCACCGTGGTCGACGTCGCTGCGCCTGGCGGCGATGCCAACGGCTACATCCTGTCGACGCTCAACGCCGGCACCAGCACGCCGGGTGCCGACAACTACGCGGGTTACCAGGGCACCTCGATGGCGACCCCGCACGTCGCCGGCGTCGCTGCACTGATGCTGGCCCGTAACTCGGCGCTGACCCCGGACCAGATCGAGTCGAAGCTCAAGAGCACGGCGCGTCCGTTCCCGGCGACCTGCACCAGCTGCGGCACCGGTATCGTCGACGCGGCAGCGGCAGTCGCTTCCGCAAGCTCGACCACGACGGCCCCGACGATCGCCGAGACCGAGTCGAACAACACGATCTCGAGCGCGAACGCCGTCAGTACCGCCGGCACCACGGTCAACGGCAACCTCGGCACCACCATCGACACGGACTATTTCCTGGTCCAGCTGCCGGCCGGTAAAACG
>CADCUA010000697.1 GCA_902805755.1 uncultured Lysobacter sp. | reverse complement strand
AAAAGCGTGCCGCCCCGAAATTTCAGGGCGGCCGCGTTTATAAAAGTGGCCGGCGCTGCGCTTGCTCAAACCTTGAATATTGTTTCGGCGTCACGACGCAAGAGCGTCATCGCGATCTGCAACACCAGGCCGGCCCTTGTGCCTGACGTTGGGCAGACGTATGTTGGAATTTCTGCATTGTATTTCCGGAAAGGACGCACATGAAAAACATCCTCAAGACGGCTTTTGTCCTCGCGTTCGCCGTCTCTGCGTCCGCCCATGCCGGTGGGCAGAGTGTCGACTCGGGTAGCACAGGTGCGACGGAGCAGGCGCAAGCTCCAGCGGAGGCGCAGGCAACCAGAGCTGCTACCTCGCAGCCGCGCATGATCTGCAAGAACGAGCGGCAGACCGGCAGTCGGCAGTCCAAAAAGACCTGTCGTTCGGAAGACGAGCTCAAAGCTCATCGCGAAGCAGCCAAGGATTATGTAAAGGATGGTCAGCGCCGGACGTTGGATGTTCGCGACGGCGGTTGAGTTGGGCTCCTGGGATATCCGTCACGTCGATTGCGACTGATCTCCGTGTGCCAGGCCGGTCCTTGATGGGCCGGTTTGCGTTTTTGTAGTGCCTCTGCATGCGGCGATTGATGCGCTGATCGCCCCGCTTCGAATGATCGCGGCGCAGCTGCGCCAGGTGACCCGACCGGCGGTCTGCCGGCGATTATTTCGCGGTTGCTGCACTTGAAAACGCTTACTTCTCAAGCGCCGCCAGGAACGCGCGGATCCGCTTGGCATTCGCACCAACGTCGCTTTTGCCCACCCGCGAAAGCGACCGCACATCGATACGGCTGCCGGTGTCCGCCGGCTCGACGCGGATCACCACGTCGTCCTTGAAGCCGAACCAGAAGGTCGTGTCGGTCGCTTCGATGCGGCCTGCTGCGGCATCCGTGGCGACGATCTCCCAACCTTGTGCGCGGGCCGCATGCAGCGCGCGCTCGAAGGCAACGCTGGGCGCAGCGTCCAGCAGCAGTGGCTGCAGGTCGGGATAGGCGGCCTGCTGCGCCTGCGCAATCTCCTCGCCGCCGTACGCGACGGGATTGAGCGCACCCGCCCGGTGCGCCAGCACGTCCACAAACTCCGGCGGACGGCGCGTGTCGGTGCTGATGTCGTGGATTGGCGGCACGGCCTGTGCCTGCCGCTTGAATGCCCACGGCACGGCCGCGACGGCAACGCCGAGTACGATTGCCAGCAGCAGTGAAGATGTGCTCGCGGCACGATGGCGGCGGAACGCAAGCAACGCGACCGCAAGCGCGGCACCGGCGAGTCCCAGGTACGCAGCCCATCCGAGCAGCCGGAAGCCGAAGCGGAAGTCCCACCACGCCATGCGCGTGCCCGGCCCGGCGACAAGCAGCACTATCGCGGCGATGGCAGTAAGCACGAGTGCGAGATGGGCAGGTTTCATGGCGAGCTCCCGGGCAAGGCGTCGATACCCAGTTTGATACCAGTGTGCTGCGAGCGCCAATGGCGGGCCGAACATGCGTCCCGTGCGAGAGCCCCGATCCGCGACCGCTTGCGCGTC
>CADCUA010000696.1 GCA_902805755.1 uncultured Lysobacter sp. | reverse complement strand
ATGCGCAGCTCCTCGTTGAGCGCGGGGATCACCACCGCCACGTTGTCGCCGTCCAGGCGCATGGGCGCGCGGGGGTTGAGCTCAGCCATCGATCATCTCCACGTTCAACACGCGCCCGGGTCCGGCCTTGAGTCGTACGCCGGGCCGTCCGAGCGCCAGCATTTCGAACAGCGGCAGCATCGGCGCCATGGCATTGTCGGCGCCGAACGGCGCCAGGTGCGCAGCCGTATCGGCCTCGCCGTCTTCCAGCGTGGCACGCAAGCGCGTCGTGCCGTCGCGAAGGTCGCGGCTGAGCACGAGCGCACCGCCGAGAAGGCCGGCGCTGGGCGAAACGCGCGCGAGCGGGCCCGCCGACGTGCCATCGAAGCCGACCAGCAGCACCGCTTCGGCGCCGGTGGCCAGCTGCGCCATCGCATCGAGCAGGCCCTGCGCGAAGCTCGCGTCGAATGCGCTGATCGCGGTCGTCGCGCACATCGCCCCGGCGCCGATCGTCCAGTAGCCGGCCGCGGCGTTGTGCACCGAGTTGTGAAAGCGCGTCGGCGAGATCGCGGCCGGCGCATCGGTGAGCGTGCGGCACATGTAATCGGTGATCGCCAGATCGCCGTGGGTGGAGGCGAACACCGACGGCAGCGACGCCGGGTCGCGGCCGGCCATCGTGCAGGCCGCGAGCGCGACATCGAGCGCGACGGCCACGGTGTCGGGCGCGCGGCGGCGCTCGTTCGGCGCCAGCAGCTGCGGCGATGGCCGCGCGGGCGCGCCTTCGATGCGCGTGCCCTCGCGCACGAATGCACGTGCCGCGTCCCAGCCGGGCAGGCCGCGTGTCCAGAATCCGATGCCTTCAAGCGTGGCGCACAGCGCGGTCATGCAGTGGGGGTGTCCTTGGTGGGTGCGGCGGGCGGCGCTCAGGCGCGCGCGAACACCAGCGAGCAGTTGTTGCCGCCGAAGCCGAACGAGTTGTTCATGGCGTAGCGCGCATGGGCGCGCTGGGCGTTGTCGAAGCGGATCTGCGGGCCGCACACCGGATCGGGCGTGGCACTGCCGAGCGTGCCGGGCAGCTCGCCGTGTTCGAGCGCGAGCAGCGCGAACACCGATTCGACGATGCCGGCCGCGCCCAGCGTGTGGCCGGTCCAGCCCTTGGTGGAGCTGGCATGCAGTGTGTCGGGAAACAGCGCGGCGACTGCGAGCGCTTCGACGCGGTCGTTCGCCGGCGTCGCGGTGCCGTGCAGGTTCAGGTAATCGACGTCGCCCGGGCCGATGCCGGCGCGCGCGAGCGCTTCGCGCATCGACTGCTGCGCGCCCAGGCCTTCCGGGTGTGGCGCGGACATGTGGTGCGCGTCGCTGGATTCGCCGAACCCGCGCAACTGCAGCTCGTTCGCCGCGCCGCTCGCGCGTTCGACCAGTGCAAACCCGCCCGCTTCGCCCAGCGACAGGCCCACGCGCGTGGCGTCGAACGGACGACAGGGCTCGGGCGCGACCAGCTGCAACGCATTGAAGCCGTACAGCACGCTGCCGCACAGCGTGTCCACGCCGCCGACCAGCACCGCATCGGCCTGGTCGGTCTCGATCAGGCGCCAGGCCTGGGCGAAAACCTTCGCGCTCGATGAACAGGCCGTGGCGACGGTGACGCACGGCCCGCGCACACCGCTGAGCTGCTGCAGAAAGCCACCGAGCGAATGCACGGTATGCACCTGCGGCCGCGCCATCGCTTCGCTGAAGCAGGCCGCTTCATCCGCGCCTTCAAGACCGAGGTAGGCGTCTTCGGTCTCGCCGATGCTCGCCGTGGACGTGCCGACGACGATCGCCACGCGCTCTGCACCGTGGCGGTCGATCGCGGCCGCGAGCGCCTCGCGCATGCCGTCCTGTTGCAGCGCAAGCCACGCCAGGCGGTTATTGCGGCATTCCCACACCGCGAACTCGGCCGGTAGCGGCGAGGCTTCCAGACCGTCCACACGGCCGACCCAGCACGGCAGCGGCGTACCGTCCCCGCAGACAGGGCCGAAATCATTGCGGCGCAGGCCGCTGCGCCCCGCGCGCAGCGCGTCGATTTGCGCATCGCGGCCGCGGCCGAGCGCGGTCGTCGCGGTGTAAGCACGCACCGCCAGCGGGCGGATCGGGGCAGGCGAGGCGTGATGCGGTGGCGGGGTCGGCGGCGATAGGGTGGACACGCGAACGTCCGTCAGCACGGGGCCGGCAGTATAGCCAGCGGCCCGCACGGTTCTGCCTTGGCTCACCGGCGTACACCTGAACGGGTTGCACGAAATGTCCGAGCTGCGCCTGTTGTCGCTGAAATTACTCCGTAGACCCGGTGGAGACCGCCAGACGTGACCGCGCCCGCAACCCGGCAGCGCACCCGGCCGTACACTGCCGCCATCGTCACGTCGCTTTCACCCTCATGACCACGCGCGCTACCCACCGCTTGCAGCTGTTCGGCGACCGCGACGCGCTGCATGCGGTGGCGGTGGCGACGGTTGCGTGCACGCTGACGGCCGGGCTGGTGTACGTGGGCTATCTGGTGCACGTCTGGCGCACGGCCCGCCGCGCGCCCTGCCAGCCCGAGCATGGCGAGTGCGTGCTGCTGTTCGGCAAGCACTCGCCACAGGGGCGCATCGACCGCGACTTCGAAGCGCGTCTGGATCGCGCGGTCTCGCTCTGGCAGCAGCGGCCGCCTTCGCATGTGGTGCTGCTGGGCGGCGGCGCGCCCGACGAGCCGACCGAGGCGGAAGTCGCACGCACGGAACTGTTCGCACGGGGCGTTGCCACCGATGCACCGCTGCAGCTGGAAGCGCAATCGCGCGACACGCTGCAGAACCTGCGCAATGCGCGCAGCCTGCTCGCCGAGACGGTGTACATCGATGGCGTGCGCCGTCGCGTCACGCTGCTGAGCAGCCGCTACCACCTCGCACGCTGCGCGCTGTTCGCACGACAGCTCGGCCTGGACGTGGAGCTGTGCGCGGCCGAGACGCGGCTGCAACTCGGCCCGCGCATGGTGCTGCGCCTGGCGGGCGAGGCGGCGTATGTCTGCTGGAGCGATCTCGGCACACGCTGGGCGCGGCTGATCGGCCATCGCCGCATGCTCGCGCGCGTTACCTGAGCTGCGGGCGGCGCGGACTGCGCGGCCGCTTCAAGGCAGTCGATCCGATGCGGGTCCGCCGAAGCGGTCAGGCGGCCGTGCGATGGCGCGGAAGTGCGACCGACACCACCGCCGCGGCCGCCAGCAGTGCAGCCGAGACTGCCAGGCACGCGGCGATGCCCGCGCGCTGGAACACCCAGCCCGACAGCACCGTGCCGAGCAGCCGGCCCAGCGCGTTCGCCATGTAATAGAAGCCCACGTCCAGCGAAACGCCGTCCTCGGCCGCGTAGCTGACGATGAGGTAGCTGTGCAGCGCGGAGTTGATCGCAAACAGCACGCCGAACAGCGCCAGCCCACCCACCAGCACCGACTGCGCATCGAACCCGCGCGCGAGCGCGAGCGCCATCAGCGCCGGCACTGCCGTCAGCACGAGTGCCCATGCGAACGCCGCGCGGCCATCGGGCACCGACCCGTGCGCACGTTGGGTAATCCACGGCGCCAGCGACTGCACCACGCCGTAGCCGATCACCCACGCCGCAAGAAAGCCGCCGACCTGCCAGAAATCCCAGCCCAGCGACTGCGCCAGAAACACCGGCAGCGCAACCACGAACCAGACATCGCGCGCACCGAACAGGCACAGCCGCGCCGCCGACAGCACGTTGATCGCACGGCTTTTCGACAGCAGCTCGCGGAATTTCGGCTTGTGCTTCGCAATGCCCAGATCCCGCCGGAGCAGCGTCAGGCTTGCCAGCCACACCAGCAGCAAGGAGGCCGCCATCAGCGCGATCGCCATGCGAAAGCCCAGCGACGTCAGCAGCGCGCCGCCGAGGAAAAACCCCACGCCCTTGAGTGCGTTCTTCGAGCCCGTGAGCGCGGCCACCCAGCGGTACAGCGTGCCCTGGGCATCGCCCGGCACGAGCAGCTTGATGCTGCTCTTCGCGCTCATCTTGTTGAGGTCTTTCGCAATGCCCGACAGCGCCTGCGCGGCCATCACCCACGTGATCGTGAGCCACGTAGAGGGCACCACCAGCATCGACAGCGCAACGACCTGCAGCGCCAGGCCCAGGTTCATCGTGCGGTTCAAACCGATGCGCGCACCCAGCCAGCCACCGAACAGATTGGTGACAACGCCGAACACCTCGTAGAACACGAACAGCATCGCCACCTGCAACGGGCTGTAACCCAGCGCGTGGAAATGCAGCACCACGAGCATGCGCAGCGCGCCATCGGTGAGCGTGAACGCCCAGTAGTTGCCGGTGACGACCAGGTACTGCCGCACCTGCGGCGACAGGCGCGCAAGCATGCTCAGCGACCCGCGCCGCCGACCAGCTGCACGAGTTCGACGGTGCGGTTCACATAGCCCCATTCGTTGTCGTACCACGCATAGATCTTCACCTGCGTGCCGTTGACCACGAGCGTGGACAGCGCATCGACGATGGACGATCGCGGATCGGTCTGGAAATCGATCGACACCAGCGGCCGCGTCTCGAAGCCGAGGATGCCGGCGAGTTCCCCTTCGGCCGCGCGTTGCAGCAGCGCGTTGACCTCTGCAACCGTGGTCGCACGCTCGACTTCGAGCACGCAGTCGGTGAGCGATGCATTCGTCAATGGCACGCGCACCGCATGACCGTCGAGCCGGCCGCGCAGCTCCGGGAAGATCTCCGCGATCGCGGTCGCCGAGCCCGTGGAGGTCGGGATCAGGCTGCTGCCGCAGGCGCGCGCGCGGCGCAGGTCCTTGTGCGGCGCATCGACGATCACCTGCGTGTTCGTGAGGCTGTGGATCGTGGTCAGGCTGCCGTGGCGGATGCCCAGGCCTTCATGGATCACCTTGACCACGGGTGCGAGGCAGTTCGTCGTGCACGACGCCGCCGAGACGATGCGGTGGCGTGCAGGATCGAAACGCGCGTGGTTCACGCCCATGACGACATCCAGCGTGCCGGGCGATTTCACCGGCGCCGTCACCACGACACGCGCGACGTTCTGGTCCAGATACG
>CADCUA010000695.1 GCA_902805755.1 uncultured Lysobacter sp. | reverse complement strand
CATCGACCTGGCACTGGCCATGGTGGCAGCCGACCACGGCCAACCGCTGGCGCTGAAAGTCGCCCGGCGCATGGTGCTGCAGGGCAAGCGGTCCGGCGGCCAGAGCCAGTTCAGTCGCCAACTGCAGGCACTGGACCTGCCCGACCAGCTGACCGAGTTCAGCGACTGGATGCGCGAGAACCTGCACATGCGCCTGGACGTTGCCCAGCTTGCGGAGCGACTGCACCTCAGTCCACGGCAGCTGAGCCGCCGATTCACGGCAACGTATGGCACGACGCCACAGAAGTATGTCGAGCAGCTCAGGGTCGAAGCTGCACAACCGCTGCTCGAAAGTTCGCACAAGTCGCTGACGCGTATTGCGGGCGAATGCGGCTTCGGTTCGGCAGAAGCAATGCGACGCGCGTTCGTCCGCCAGCTGGGGCTCGCGCCGCAGCAGTACAGGGAACGGTTCGATGGGACGGGGATGTCCTGATCGGTGCGCTGGTTGTCCCCATCTGCGGCAGCGGCTTCGCTACCGTACGCGGCTTCCAGAATGATTGCGGAGCCTCCATGCGCAGCGTCGCGCGCCACCGTTTCGGGCTGACCTCGCTCCTGCTGCTCGCGACCGCCTGTGCCCACGCGACGCCCGTGGGCGCGCTTGCAGAGGGTTGTCGGGTCGCAGGAGCCGGTGTTGCAGCACTGCCCGCGACCGTCGGCGATGCAGCCGCATTTCCGCCGCCGCAGTTGCAGGTGCGAACACCGGTCGCGCCGACGGCCATCCCGAGTGGCGGGCGCCACTATCTGATTTACGAACTGCACCTGCAGAACTTCTCCGGCGAGCCGATGCTGGTCCGCGGGCTGGAGGTCGTTGCGGCAGACGGACCTGCGATCACGCCGATTGCGACATTCGAGGCAGACCCGCTGCGATCACTGGTCGCCCCATCCGCCAGCGAGGCAGGCGCGGGCATGACCGGAATTCCGCTTGCCGGCAACAGCGGCACGATCGCGTTCCTGTGCCTGGCGTTCGACGGCGAAGCGAAAGTGCCGCAGAGGCTGAAGCATCGCATTGCGCTCGTCGATGGCACGGTGGAAGGGCCGGACGTCGAAGTGGACATGCGGCCGCTGCGGGTGCTGGCTCCGCCGGTGTCGGGGCCGGACTGGACCGCGGCCGGTGGCCCGAGCAACACCTCCCACCACCGCCGTGGCCCGATTGTCATGAACGGGACTGCCCGCATCTCGCGCCGCTATGCACTCGACTGGAAGCGCATGAAGGGCGGCGCGTCGTTTATCGGCGATGCGCGCGACGTGCGCGCTTACCACGCGTACGGACAGGACGTGCTCGCCGTTGCTGACGGAACCGTCGTAAGCACGATGGACGGCCTGCCCGACAACGTGCCGCGAACCGCCGCAGGCTTCACCCCCGCCGTGCCTTTGACGGCTGACAACATCGCCGGCAACCACGTGGTGCTTGACCTCGGCCGCGGGCAGTTCGCCTATTACGCGCATCTGCAGCGCGGCAGCATTGCCGTGAGGAAAGGTGATCGCATCCGACGCGGGAAGGTGCTGGGCCGCATCGGCAAC
>CADCUA010000694.1 GCA_902805755.1 uncultured Lysobacter sp. | reverse complement strand
CAGCTGAAGTTGTGGGGGCTGGAAACCGCCGGGCGCAGCGAGTGGAGCGCGGAGCCTGTACTGCTCGTCGTCGCGGCGAGCGAGGTCGAGTACAAGAATCTCCATGCGCATTACCGATCGCTATGCGGGAGAGTCGGTCCGCTGCCGCCGCCGCAGGTCCTCAACATCGATCATGGGCGCCAACGCTTCCTGCTGTTCGCGTTCGAAGGAGCGCCGGCAGCCGGGCCCTGCACGACACCGGGGATGGCCTGGATCGATGCGCCCTCGTCCAATGCACGGATCGCACGGCGCTTCACCCTCAGCGGATGGGCGTTCAAGGACGGCGTCGGGTTGGCAGCGGTCGATGTCCTGCTCGATGGGCGCCCGATCGCTGGTGCGACGTACGGGTTGCCTTACGAAGGCCTGCAGAACGACTGGCCCGGCTCCACCGACCCGCAGCATCCGGACGTGGGCTTCCGCGCGAACGTGGTCCTCGGCGCCGATGTGCCCGCCGGCCGCCACTGGCTGGGCCTGCGCCTGCGCGGGCGTGATGGCAGCACGGAGCTCTGGCCTGAGCAGCCGGTGGTCATTTCGGATTGATCGGTAAGCCGGCGAATCCGTGGCGACGGCCGCGGCATCGGCAGCACGCCGGTCAAGGCAGCGCGAACCCCGCCTGGCGCAAGAGCCGCGCCGTCGCGATCAGCGGTAACCCGACCAGCGCCGTCGGGTCGGACGACTCGATCGCATCGAACAGGCAGATTCCAAGCCCTTCGGACTTGAAGCTGCCTGCGCAATCGAACGGCCGTTCTGCCGTCAGGTAGCGCGCGATTTCTTCGGACGAAAGCGCGCGGAAGCGCACGATCGTCGTGTCGCTCACGAGCCGGGCCGGTCCACCCGCCTGCATCAGGCACAGCGCGGTATGGAAATGGACCGCCTTGCCTGACATGGACGCAAGTTGTGCCACAGCGACGTCGAAGTTGCCGGGCTTGCCCAGCGGGCATCCGTCCAATTCAGCGACCTGGTCTGAACCCAATACCCATGCATCCGGCGCACGCATCGCCACCGCAAGTGCCTTTGCTTCGGCCAGTCTCGACGCCAGCGCCTGCGGTGATTCGCCTGGCAGCGGGGTTTCATCCGTCTCGGGCCGTTCGAGGTCGAACGGCAAGCGCAACCGGCCCAGCAGTTCCCGCCGGTAAACAGACGTGGACGCGAGGATCAGGCGCATCGCATCACGCGATCGGCGCGCGGGCGCGCTCGATACGGATCAGCTGTTGTTCGATCTGCTCGCGTGCCGCGTCGATCGAAATCCTGACTTCACCCAGCTGCTCTAGGCTTGCGGTGCGGCCATGGTCGCGCAGCCACAGGCGTTGGCGCAGCATTTCACGCATCGCCTCGACCACGGAATCCGCGCCTTCTTCGCCTGCGACGGCCTCGATTTCCGCGCGTGCGATCCGCAGCCGCGCCTCGAGGGCGTCCGCGGCATCGAGCACCTCGCGCACGGCGCGCTGGCGCCGCGTCGGCTTGCGGCGCCACAGGAACAGGCCGACGGCCGCGACGAGAACGGCGGCGCACAGCATCAGGATGAACGGGCTGGCGGTCACGGGTCAGGCGAGGAGGACGGCAGCGCAGTCTGCCCCGCGGCGGGGAAGCCGGCAAATCGCTGGCTGAACTGTGAATTCCATGCGAACGCGGTTTGACAGCGCCGGGCCGGATCCCTACCATTCCGCGGCTTATGTCAGCGAACCTGCCCGAGGTATTGGATGCTTGGCGCATGGTCGCATCGCGGCGCAGCGTCGAGGGGCGTGTTCCGCTGGCGGCGCTGACGAGGTTGCGTGACAGCCTGGTTGACGTCGAGGGCGAAGCGGTATTCGCCATCGAATTCGATCACGACGCCCTCAAAGTGCCGTACGCCGAAATCAGGATCGATGCGGAACTTCCGCTGTTGTGCCAGCGGACGTTGCAGAGGTTTGTGCTGCCGGTGCATATCGAGCAGCGGCTGGGCCTGATCCGCAGCGAGGCGGAAGAGGCCGGGCTGCCGCCGGGTTACGAGCCGCTGCTGATGCCGGAAGACGGCATGTTGCGGACCGTGGACCTGGTGGAGGATGAATTGATCCTCGCCGTGCCGGTCATCCCGATCATGCCGGGAACCGAGGCGGTCGAGCAGGAATGGCCGGCGCCGGATGCCGCACCCGAGCCGGAACCCGTGAATCCGTTCGCGGCGTTGTCGGCACTCAAGAAAGACCCGAATTCGTAAGTTTCCAGCAGTTTCCCTTGGAGCAACACCATGGCTGTCCAGAAGTCCCGAGTTTCCCCGTCCAAGCGCGGCATGCGTCGTTCGCATGATGCCCTGAGCCCCAAGCAGCTGGCCACGGATCCGACCACGGGTGAGACGCACCTGCGCCATCACGTCACCGCGGACGGCTACTACCGTGGCAAGAAGGTGATCGACACCCGCGGCGCGAGCGCTGTCGACGAAGAATGATCCTGCGGCGCGTTGGCGCCGTGGTGATTGCCGGACCCTGCGAACGCAGGACCGGACGCCGGCTTGGCCGGCGATAGAACAGGATGCGACCCTTGCGGTCGCATCCGTTTTTGGGCGCCTGTGAAGGAGCCTTGGGGCAGGCACCGGGCAATGCCCCGGCAGGCCGACGCAGTGTTCGCAGGGGAAGGCGGATGACGCAGCAGATTTTCTCGCGCATCGCAGGCACGGGCAGCTATCTGCCGGAAAAAGTGCTGACCAATGCCGATCTCGCGCAGTTCGTCGATACCAGCGACGAGTGGATCGCTACGCGTACCGGCATCCGCGAGCGTCATGTCGCGGCCGAGGGCGAAACCACGAGTGATCTTGCCTATCAGGCATCGCTGCGTGCGCTCGAAGCGGCTGGCGTCGCTGCCAGCGAAATCGACCTGATCGTGCTGGGCACAACCACGCCCGACATCATCTTTCCGTCCAGCGCCTGCCTGTTGCAGCACAAGCTGGGCGTGGTCGGATGCCCCGCGTTCGACGTCAATGCCGCCTGCTCGGGCTTCATCTACGCACTGACGGTGGCTGACAAGTTCATCCGTTCGGGCGCGGCGAAGACGGCACTCGTGGTTGGCGCTGAAACACTCACGCGCATGCTCGACTGGAGCGATCGGTCGACCTGCGTGCTGTTTGGCGATGGCGCCGGTGCGGTGGTGCTCAAGGCCGATACCGAAACCGGCATCCTGAGCACGCATCTGCATGCCGACGGCAGCAAGAAGGAGCTGCTCTGGAATCCGGTGGGTGTTTCGGTCGGCTTCAAGCCGGACGAGCACAACGCCGGTGTCAAAGTGCAGATGACCGGCAACGACGTCTTCAAGTACGCGGTCAAGGCACTGGATTCGGTGGTCGAGGAGACGCTCGAGGCGAACGGCCTGGATCGTCATGAAATCGACTGGTTGATTCCGCACCAGGCCAATCTGCGCATCATCGAGGCGACGGCCAAGCGCCTGGAAATGTCGATGGACCGCGTCGTCGTGACCGTCGACCGTCACGGCAACACATCGTCGGCCTCGGTGCCGCTGGCGCTTGATGAGGCGGTGCGATCCGGGCGCGTGAAGCGCGGCCAGTTGCTGCTGCTGGAAGCGTTCGGCGGTGGATTCACCTGGGGCGCCGCGCTGGTCCGTTACTGAGTTCACGCTGCAAACTTTCACGCGAACGCCTCCGAATGGAGGCGTTTTTGCTGGCGGCAGAGACGGACTGTACGCAGGAGTACAGACACCTCCCGACGTTCGCCCGTATCATGCCGCGTCCTTTCAGCCGGATGTCCGCGTGACCGCAGCTGCTACTTCCGATCCGCAACTGGCTTTCGTGTTCCCCGGCCAGGGTTCCCAGTCGGTGGGCATGCTGGCCGAACTCGCCGGTGCTTATCCGACGGTGCACGCCACGTTCGCGGAGGCGAGCGAAGGCGCCGGCGTCGACCTGTGGTCGCTGAGCCAGGAAGGTCCGGACACCGAGCTCAACCGAACCGAGTACACGCAGCCGGCACTTCTCGCGGCCGGAATCGCCGTATGGCGCGTCTGGAACGAACAGGTCGGGCTGGCGCCGGCGAGGTTGGCGGGTCACAGCCTGGGTGAATACACGGCGCTGGTTGCCGCGGGCGCGTTGACGCTCGAGCAGGGGGCGCGCCTGGTCAGGTTGCGTGGCCAGCTGATGCAGGACGCTGCGCCTGCCGGTGTCGGTGCAATGGCTGCCATCCTCGGCGCCGAGGATGCGCTGGTCGAGGAAGTCTGCGCCGCGGTGTCGGACGGCGGCATGGTGGTGCCGGCGAACTACAATTCGCCCGGCCAGATCGTGATTGGTGGCCACGCCGACGCGGTGGATCGTGCGCTGGCACAGCTTGCCGAGCGCGGCGTGCGCAAGACCGTAAAACTCGCAGTGAGCGTGCCTTCTCATACGCCGCTGATGCGCGAGGCCGCGAACCGCCTTGCCGAAGCGATGGCCGATCTGCAATGGCGCTCCCCGTCGCTGCCCATCGTTCAGAACGTCGATGGCGAAGTGCACGAAGGCGTCGAGTCCATCCGCGATGCACTGGTGAGGCAGTTGTACCTGCCGGTACGCTGGACCGAGTGCATGCAGGCGCTGGCCACAGCGGGCACGACTCGCATCGCCGAGTGCGGACCCGGCAAGGTGCTCTCCGGGCTGGTCAAGCGCATCGACAAGTCGATCGACGCACGCGCGCTCGGTTCGGTGGCCGACTTCGATGCCGCGGCCGCTGCGTGGGCGCCCCGCTGACATTGCACGCAAGACCGCGCCTACCGCGGCTAATACACACCAGGAAGCAGCCATGACCCAGATCCTCAAGGGCGAGATTGCCCTCATCACCGGCGCAAGCCGCGGTATCGGTGCGGCGATTGCCGACGAGCTTGCAGCACAGGGCGCTACCGTCATCGGCACGGCAACCAGTGAATCCGGTGCGCAGGCGATCAGCGAGCGGCTGGCCGCGCATGGCGGTCAAGGCCGCGTGCTGAACGTGTCCGAGTCGGCTTCGATCGATGCGCTGATGGACTCGGTGGTCAAGGAATTCGGCGCGATCTCGATCCTTGTCAACAACGCCGGCATCACGCGCGACA
>CADCUA010000693.1 GCA_902805755.1 uncultured Lysobacter sp. | reverse complement strand
TGGCCACGGTGGCGCATCGGCCATGCAGGCTGCCGCCGCGCACTGAGTCGGCGACCGGCAGTCATGCGGCGCCGGCATCCCGATGCGGGCCGTCTCACTGAACTCATCCATGCGTGTTTCGAATCGGTCGTCGCGGTCGATACGCCTCTCACGGCGAACGCGACGGCCTGTGTCGATGCATCGTCGCTTCCCGCCTTCGCTGATCGTGCCGCGCGTTCTGCACGACGCGCGCGGTATCGCAGTGCTGCCGAACGCCCGCCGACGTCGCAGTTACCCGGACTCCCTAGCGTGCGTATGCCGGATCGCGTCGCGGCAACGCAGGCGGTGGTCGCCAGCGGCACAGCGATAGCCAGTGCGGAGGATGGATGACGGGGATATCGCCGTGATCGGGCAGGTCGCGGCATCGACGCGAACCGACGAGCGCCGACGCGTGCTGCTGGAGCAGATGGATGTGATCGCCGAGAGCGATGCGCGCATCGCAACATCCAGCTACGCGAACGCGCGACTGCAGGCGCAGCTCGAACAGGCACGGGGCGCAGTCCAAAGCCCTGACAGCTGAGCCTTTGGTGTGATGTCGCAGCTTCACGCAACGAGTCGATCGCCCGCACGGCGCCGGCGTCGATCGTAGATGCGCGTCATCGCCGGCCGGTTAGCGGTGCGGCGATAACATCCTCCGGATTTCGCGGCGCACGCGTTCGGCATGCACCTGGTTTCGGTTTGCGCTGGTTAGATGCGCAGGTGCCCACAGTACGTCGTCGCAGCAACGGTTCGCAGCACCCTGCACAACCCGATCGGGCCGACGGTTCTCAGCTCGGCCGCCACGCCGGATCGCGCAACAACGCGCCGCAACGCATGCAGGCGTTCTCGACTTCGCGAGCCAGCTCCACCGCGCCTTCGGTGGAGCCCGATTCCAGCGAGCGGCGCAGCAGCGCCGATGCGACTGCCGCGGTATTGATCACATTGCGAAGCTCGTGTTCCCACTTCGCTCCAGCCCCGCTCGGGCCGTTCGTCTTCTGCACAGTCGCGTCCATTGCACCTCCATGAGCAAATGGATCCCCCGTTCACGATGATATCGGCTGCGATCGCGCGCGAGTTAAACAAGCGTTGGGATGACAGCCGATTTTCCGTCAGGCGACCTGCACCAGGCGCAGCGGGTTGTTCCATTCGCGCAACAGTTCGGTCTCACGCGCCTTCGCTTTCTCCAGGTGCGCTTCCTTGACGTGCCCGTAGCCGCGGATGTGTTCGGGGATCGAGGCGATTTCCGCCGCGAGATCGACATTGCCGCGATCGAGCTTCGGCAGCAGCGCTTCCACGGTGTGGAAGTACTGCTCGATCAGCGCGCGTTCCATGCGGCGCTCTTCGGTCCGGCCGAATACATCGAACGCGCCGCCGCGCAGGAACTTCAGCTTCGCCATCAGCTTGAACGCGGTGAACACCCACGGGCCGTACGCCTTCTTCACCAGGTGGCCCTGCGCGTTACGCTTGGCCAGAATCGGCGGTGCAAGGTGGAAGCGCAGCTTGAAGTCGCCTTCGAACTGCTGCTCCAGACGGCGACGGAACTCGCCGCTGGTGTACAGGCGAGCGACTTCGTACTCGTCCTTGTAGGCCATCAGCTTGAATGCATAGCGCGCGACCGCTTCGGTCAGGTCGGTGCTGCCCGGCGCCTGGCGCAGTTCGCTCGCGCGCACCTTCGCGACGAAATCGCGGTAGCGGGTTGCGTACGCTTCGTTCTGGTAATCGACCAGGAACTGCGCACGACGCTCGATCAGCTCGTCCAGCGAACGCGACAGGCGGGCATCGTCCAGCGGCAGGAACGCGACGTTGTCGATCTCGCCGACGCCCTTCACCGCGTCCGGCAGGTGGCGCAGCTCGTCTTCGTTGCGCGCATTGCGCGGCGCCGAGGTGCTGCCCGACTCGTGGCCTTCCCATTCGCCCGGCGACAGCATCGGCAGCGCATGCGGCGTCGCTTCCGCGGTCGTCGGTGTCTTGCGCACCAGGCCCGCGGCTTCGGCGACGGCGACCGGATCGATCGCGGCCAGGCGGCCCCACGCGAACGCGGTCTTGTTCATTTCGATCGCGGCGCCATTGAGTTCGACCGCGCGCATCAGCGCCTCGAACGACACCGGCACCAGGCCACGCTGCCATGCATAGCCGAGGATGAACAGGTTCGTCGCGATCGCATCGCCGAGCAGCGCGGTCGCGAGCTGCGTCGCATCGACCACGGCAAGCGTGTCGGCAGCCTGCTCATTGCCACCGAGCGCGCGGCGCACCGCATCGACGATGTCGGCAGCGGGGAAGTGCATGTCCGGGCGCGTGGTGAACGTGCCGGGCATCGCCTCGTAGCTGTTGAGCACGACGTTGGAGCGGCCCGCGCGCACCTTCGACAGCGCCCAGTAATCGTTGACCACGACCATGTCGCAGCCGAGCACCAGATCCGCTTCACCGGCGGCGATGCGCACGGCATGGATGTCGGCCGGCGTCTTCGCGATGCGGATGTGCGTGGTGACCGCGCCGCCCTTCTGCGCGAGGCCGGTCTGGTCCAGCACGCTCGCGCCCTTGCCTTCCAGGTGCCCGGCCATGCCGAGCAGCGCGCCGATCGTCACCACGCCGGTGCCGCCGACGCCGGTGATGAGGATGTTCCAGGGCGTATCGAGCGCAGGCAGCTGCGGCTGCGGCAGATCATTCAAACGATCCTTCGCCGAGGCCGCACCTTTCTTCTTGCGCAGCGCGCCGCCTTCGACGGTCACGAAGCTCGGGCAGAAGCCTTCAGTGCAGGAGAAATCCTTGTTGCAGTTGCTCTGGTCGATATCGCGCTTGCGGCCGAACTCGGTTTCCTTCGGCAGCACCGACACGCAGAACGACTTCTTGCCGCAATCGCCGCAGCCTTCGCAGACCAGCGAATTCACCACCACGCGCTTTTGCGGATCGACCATCTTGCCGCGCTTGCGGCGGCGGCGTTTTTCCGTCGCGCAGGTCTGGTCGAAGATCAGCACGCTGACGCCCTTGATCTCGCGCAGGCGGCGCTGCACGGCATCGAGCTCGCGGCGGTCGAGGAACTCGACGCCATTCGGGAAGATCGACGCGTCCGACCATTTCTCGATGTCGTCGGACAACAGCACGATCGTCTGCACGCCTTCGCTGCGCACCTGGTGCGCGATCTGCGGCACGGTCAGCGTGCCGTCGACCGGCTGGCCACCGGTCATCGCGACCGCGTCGTTGTAGAGGATCTTGTAGGTGATGTTGACGCCGGCCGCGACCGACTGGCGGATCGCAAGCGAGCCGGAGTGGAAGTAGGTGCCGTCGCCGAGGTTCTGGAACACATGCGCGGTTTCGGTGAACGCGGCCTGGCCGGCCCACGTCACGCCTTCGCCGCCCATGTGCGTGAACGTGTCGGTGTCGCGGTCCATCCACGTGACCATGTAATGGCAGCCGATGCCGGCGAGCGCGCGTGAACCTTCGGGCACCACGGTGGACGTGTTGTGCGGGCAGCCGGAGCAGTAATGCGGCACGCGCGGGAACTGCGCGCGCGGCAGCGCGAGTTCGGATTCCTTCTGCTCCATCCACGCCAGCACCGAGCGGATGTGCTCGCTGTCATGGAACTTCTGGATGCGGCGCGCAATGACCTTCGCGATGCGCGCGGGCGTGAGCTCGGATGTCGACGGCAGGATCCACTCGCCGGCCTCGTCGTACTTGCCGACCACGCTGGGGCGCTCGGCCCAGTTGTACATTTGTTCCTTCATCTGGCTTTCGATGAAGGACAGCTTTTCTTCGACCACGACGACGTCGGCGAGGCCCTTCGCGAACGCGCGCAGGCCGTACGGCTCCAGCGGCCAGGTCATGCCGACCTTGTACACGCGGATGCCGAGCTCACTGCATGCCTGCACATCGAGGCCGAGATATTCCAGCGCCTGCAGCACGTCGAGATAGGACTTGCCGGTGGTGATGATGCCCAGGCGTGCATCGGGCGAATCGATGACGAGGCGGTCGATACGGTTCGCGCGCGCGAACGCCTGCGCGGCCTTGACCGCGTACTGGTGCAGGCGCATTTCCTGTTCCAGCGGCGGGTCCGGCCAGCGGATGTTGAGCCCGCCCGCGGGCATCTCGAAGTCGTAAGGCGTCGCGATCTGCAAAGCGAGCGGGTTCACATCGACCGAGGCCGACGATTCCACCGTCTCGGCGATCGTCTTGAAGCCGACCCAACGGCCGGTGTAGCGGCTCATCGCCCAGCCGAGCAGGCCCATGTCGAGGATGTCCTGCACGCCGGCCGGGTTCAGCACCGGCATCATCGCGCTGACGAATTCATGTTCGCTGCCGTGCGGCAACGTGGAACTGCGGCAGGCGTGGTCATCGGCCGCGAGCGCGAGCACGCCGCCGTTGCGCGAAGTGCCGGCCGCGTTCGCGTGCTTGAACACGTCGCCGCAGCGGTCCACGCCCGGGCCCTTGCCGTACCACATGCCGAACACGCCCTCGACCGTCGCGCCGGGGAACAGGTTCGTCTGCTGGCTGCCCCAGACCATCGTGGCGCCGAGATCCTCGTTGAGGCCGGGCGTGAACTTCACGCCGGCTTCGGCGAGGTGCTTCTTCGCCTTCCACAGCTCCAGGTCGAACCCGCCCAGCGGGCTGCCGCGGTAGCCGGAGATGAATCCGCCGGTGTTCAGCCCCGCGGCCTGATCGCGCAGTCGCTGCATCAGCGGCAGTCGCACCAGCGCCTGCACGCCGGACAGGTAGATGCGTCCTTCGCGACGGCTGTACTTGTCATCCAGCGTGTAACTGCCGTCCACGTTCGGGCGGTCGACGGGTACGGCATCGGCCGAAGCGGGCGAAGTGAGGGCGGCGGTGCTGGTCATACGAAAGCTCCGGGCGCGACCGGGTCGCGACGTGGCTGGCAAGCAGGGGAGGGGTGATGCAAGTGCCGGCGCTGAGTAAACGGCCGGGCAAAGCCCCGTAAGTGTAGCAGTCGGCTTCATGCCGCCCGGCGGGCACCGGCGTGGGCGGGCAATCATCGGCGCGCGCGTCCTCAGTCCGGTACGGTACGGTACGGTGCAACGGCTCGATGCCCATGTGATCGAAGCG
>CADCUA010000692.1 GCA_902805755.1 uncultured Lysobacter sp. | reverse complement strand
ACCGCCGCGCCCGCGCGCGCATACCCGGCCGCGGTATTGCGCACACCCGCGCCATCGTCCGCGCCGCCCTCGAGTTCGCGCAGCGCCTGCTTGAAGCCGTAGCGCGCGTACAGCGTTTTCAGCGCCTCGACGTCCTGCGCGCGCAGGTCCAGCTCGGCCGGGCCCTGCTCCAGCTCGACATCGGTCTTGATCGTCGCCAGCTCACGGTTGAGCGGCAGGCGCGGCAGCACCGCGCGCAGGTTCTCGCCGATCTTGCCCTTGATCGCCTCGCTATTGGCGATCACGCCGTCGAGCGTCGCGTATTCGCCCAGCCATTTCGCCGCGGTCTTTGGCCCGCACTTGTCGACGCCGGGGATGTTGTCGACGCTGTCGCCGACCAGCGACAGGTAATCGACGATCTGGTCCGGGCGCACGCCGAATTTCTCCACCACGCGCGCGACCGAATCCATGCGGCTGCCGGTCATGGTGTTGACCAGCGCGATGCGCGGGCCGTCGCCGCCGCCGGGCGGCTCGCGCACGAGCTGCGCGAAATCCTTGTCGCCGGTGGAGATGGTGACGTCGATGCCCTGTTCGTATGCCTGCAGCGCGAGCGTGCCGATCACGTCGTCGGCTTCCACGCCGGGCACGCGCAGGATGCTCAGGCCAAGCGCATGCACGATGTCGCACATCGGCTGCACCTGCGCGCGCAGCTCGTCCGGCATCGGCGGGCGGTGCGCCTTGTACTGCGCGTCCAGCGCCTCGCGGAACGTCGGCCCGCTCGCATCGACCACATAGGCCACGTACTCGGGCCGCTCGCTGAGCGTGGTGCGCAGCATGTTGACCACGCCGAACAGCGCACCGGTCGGCTCGCCGTGCTCGTTCGTCAGCGGCGGCAGCGCGTGGAACGCGCGGTAGAGGTAGCTGGAACCATCGATCAGGACGAGTCGTTTCATGTGCCGATTCTAGCGGGGCACCCGGCGACTGCCGCGTTTGCGCGACCGCTTCACGCGCGCGCCGCGTATCCTGAAAGCCCGCGCCGGAGCTGTGCCATGCGCCTTCTCATCCCTGTCCTCGCTGCCGCGCTGCTGGCCGCATGCGCCACGGGCGGTGGTGCGGTCGACGATCCCACCGCGGCGCTCACCGATGCGGAGGTGCGTTCGCGCACCGAAGCGAACGGCGACGTCATCGACGAATACCGCGTGGCCGGTCAACTGCGCATCGTGCGCATCACCCCGCGTCGCGGCGTGGTGCACTACCTCATCGACCAGAACGGCGACGGCCGGCTGGACTCCAGCCGCGGCGAAGGACCGATTTCGCCGGTGTATTACAAGCTGTTCGAGTGGTGAGCTGCGGGCTAAAGCTTGCTGGTCAATCGAGCGCGTCACGTGCACCGCGCCCGATGCCGTCGGCGCCGCCCGCGGACTGCGGTTGACGCAGGGCTCTAGCGCGACGCACGCGATGGCCGTCCTGCGACGAACAGCCCGCGAGCGATGCGGCGCACGGCGGCCCGCGTGGCGCGATCCGCCGCGCCTCAGCCGCTACACGCGCGCAGGCCGAGATTGAGCAGCACCGTCAACGCGATGG
>CADCUA010000691.1 GCA_902805755.1 uncultured Lysobacter sp. | reverse complement strand
GGCTTGTTGAGCTGCTGAGCTGCTGAGCTGCTGAGCTGACGAGCTGACGAGCTTCCGGACCTTTCAAGCAGCCGCGATTGCACAAGCCCTCCGACTAGACCAACGCGCTGCGCCCGATGGCGTGCGCAGCGAGACCGCGCCGTCACGATTGCTCGCACTGCGGGGCAGACGCCGCGGCCCAGAAAGCCGCAACGCTCAGACCAACGCGCCACCGCAGCTCGAGCCCTGCCCGGCCGTGCAGCCATAGCAGTGCTCGGCCGTCGCGATCGCGCGCGGAATATCGTGGTCCAGCAGATCACGCAGGTGCGGCCGCTGCGTGCCGGCCAGCACCGGCTCGGCGTGGCCCAGTGGCAGGTGCAGCATCTGGTTGAAGTCGCAGTCGTACAGATAGCCGAGGTAGTCCACGCTGATCAGCGAGCGGCACATGACGCTCGCGAGATTCGACGCCTGGTGCGCGCCCTTGAGCGTCGCCATGTAATCGGCGAAGCGTCCTTTCGACAGCAGCCACGAGCCGTAGCGCTGGATCGGCATGTTCGCCAGCGCAAACAGGTGGTTGAACACAATGCCAAAGTTGTCCGCGAGCAGCCGGCGGTAATCGGCTTCGAGCTTCACCTGGTCCGGCGGCAGGAATGCACCGTTCGGGTTGTAGACCAGGTTGAGCACGAGTCCGCTGCCCTCCACCCCGTAGCCGAGCGCATTGAGCGTGCGCAGCGCACGGATCGATGACTCGAACACGCCCTGCCCGCGCTGTTCGTCGACATTTGCCTGGCTGTAGCACGGCAGCGAAGCGACCGCTTCCACGCGGTGTTGCGCGAGAAACTCGCCCACCCATTCGTAGCCCGGCTCTTCCATGATGGTGGGATTGAGCCGGTCCATGACGTGCAGCCCGGCCGCGCGCGCCGCGCCCACCAGCCAACGGAACTCCGGGTTCATCTCCGGCGAGCCGCCGGTCAGATCCAGCATGCCGATGCCGTGGCGGGCTGCAACGTCGAGCGCCAGTTCCATCGTTTCGTGCTCCATGCGTTCGGTACGCCGCGGTCCGGCGGCGACGTGACAATGGATGCAGCTCAGATTGCAGCGGTAGCCCAGATTGAGCTGCAGCGTCTGCACGCGTCCGCGCCGGATGCGCGGGAAATCGCTCTCGCGCAGCAGTGGCCAGGTGTCATGCATTGCGGGGTCCCTCGTTGGAACGGGTGTGCGCATCACGCTTGAGCGGTTGCAGCAGCAAGGAGCGAAGCCGCTGCGAAGGCGCATCGCGCCAGGACGCGAGGCCCAGCAGCATCTCGCGCGGAGGCTGCAGCGCATGGCTACGGTAACTGCCGAAGAGCCGGTCCCACAGCGACAGGTTGAAACCGTAATTGCTGTCGGTTTCCTCGCGACGCAGGGAATGATGGATCCGGTGCATCGTCGGGGTGACCAGCAGTGCACGCACGGTCGACTCGACGCGCGCCGGCAGCGCGATGTTCGCATGCGTGAACAGGCTGCCGACCGAGAGCCACAGCTCGAACACCATCACCGCAAGCGGCGCCGGACCGAGCAGAGCGACCAGTCCCAGCTTGATGCCCATCGACAGCGCGATTTCCAGCGGATGGAAACGCAGGCCGGTGCTGACGTCGATCGCAAGGTCGCTGTGATGCACGCGATGCAGGGGCCACAGCCACGCGACGCGATGCGTCGCGCGATGCTGCCAGTAGATCGCGAAGTCGAACACGAGCACGGCAACCACACCTTCCAGCAGGCCCGGCCACGCAACCATCCCGAACAGGCCTCCTCCGCGACGTTCAACCTCGACGGCGAGCCCCACCGCAAGCAGCGGAAACGCGAAGCGCAGCAACGCGGTATCGATAAGCGCGAGTGCGAAATTCGCACGCTGCCGCGGGCTGACCCCAAGCGACCGCTCCGGACGTGCGTCGCTGCGAAACGGTCGCCAGCGCTCGGCGGCGATCAGCACCACGAGTGCGAACGCGAAACCAAGCAGGCGCAGTGCGCCTTCGTTCGCGAGCAGCACGCCGGGGTCGAACTGGATCACGGCCGTTCCGCCTTCATGCATTGCATCGGACGCAGCGGGCTTATGACGGTGAGTTGCGTTGCCCGTCGATTCTCCGCAAATGGGATGCGGCTGGCGCCATGAGTCCGGAACGCAATGCGTACAGGATTCGACCTTTGATGACGTACAACCATTCGATGCGAGGCCGTGCGACGCACCGACGCATGATCCTCGGGCGCAGCACCATCAACCGCGTGAATCACGGGATCACGGCCGGAAGCACTACACGTGGCATAGCTCCGATTCACCGCATCACCTCCTCGTGTTCAAGCATCCACCGCGCGAGCGCGCGCTGCTCGTCCGTCGGTTGAGGCAACCGCTGCAGCGCTTCGAGCACCTTGCGCAGGTCGGGGCGATGATCCACATCCACCAGCATCGGCAGTTGTTGCCACGACCCGTCCGGCGCGATTGACGCGATGAAACGATCCGCCGTGTCCGCTTCGCTGTAGCGCACGGATGTCCATGCGTGCAGCGGCGGTGCCACGTTTGCACCGAACAGCCAGAAACCGCCATCGAGCGCAGGACCCAACACGAGTCTGGGCGTCGGCGCCTGAATCCAGTGCACCGCCTGCGCCAGCAGCTCGACCGACAACTGCGGCGTGTCGGCGCCGATCAGCAGGCCACCCCCGTGGCGGGCGACGAGCTCTGCATGAACCTTCGCCATGCGCTCGCCCAATCCGCCCTCTCCTTGCGAGAGAACATCAAAACCTGTCCAGCAGCGTTCGTGGAGCGCAGCCGGTTCCGCCACGGCCCAGTAGACGTGTACGCCCAGCCGCTCGGCCGCCTGGCGTGCCACTGCAGACACTGCCGCAGCCGCGCGGGTGTACCACGCCTCGGCGTAATCGTCCCCGCACTCGACGGCGAGCCGCGTCTTGACCGGTGAATAGCCGGGCGTCTTGACGAAGATCGCCAGCCCCGCATCCGTCATGCACCGCTCCCGGGCCGGGCGAAACGACCGGCCTGGCGCCAGGTTTCCGCAAGGTGCCAAGCCGTCGTGCGGGCCCACCCGTGCTGCGCGTACTTGCGCGCGCTCGTGTAGATCGGCGCACCCAGCGGCCGCAGGCGATAGCCGGCGCGGCGTGCGCGCCAGACGAGTTCATGGTCCTCGCCGCAGCGAACCGCAGTATCGAACCCACCCAGCGACCGGAACAGCGCACGCGGCATCACCAGCCCCTGATCGCCGAACGGCAGGCCCAGCCACCGGCTGCGCAGCTTCGCGCCCAGCGTGTTGAGCCACATCAGCGCCGGGCCATCGTCGAGGAACTGCAGATCGAAGTAGCCAAGCGCCGGCTCGCCCGTCCGCACGAACCCGCACAGTGCCGGCAACGTGCGCGGCGACAGTTGCGAATCGGCATGCACGAACCACAACCATTCATGGCATGCGGCATCCGCTCCGGCGTTCTGCTGCACAGCGCGTCCGGCTGCGGCGTAGAGCGTCTTCCAGTGCGGGCCGTGCGCATCGCCTGGAATGGACGCCACTTCGCGTCCTCCCACGGTACCGGCATGCACAACAATGACTTCGGCCTCGCGCGGCAACGCGCAAAGCTGGCTGTGCAAAACAGGCGAGACCGAATCGCCCGGCCCGACCGGCACGATCACGCTCACGCGTGCGAGCGCACCGGGATGACTCATGCACGCCGCCATGCGAAGAACCGCTGCGCCCAGCGCAACGTGGCCTGTGGTGCATGCGCACGCTTCCACGCACCCGCCACGTATTTGTTCGCTTCGCTCATCGTCGGGTAGATGTGGATCGTGCCGAGCAGCTTGTTGAGCCCGATGCCGTGCTTCATCGCGAGCACGAATTCGGCAAGCATCTCGGCCGCGTGCGCACCAACGATCGTCGCGCCGAGGATGCGGTCCTTGCCGGGCGCGGTGAGCACCTTGACGAAGCCGCGGTCGGCGCCGTCGGCGATCGCGCGGTCCAGATCGTCCAGCCCGTAACGGGTGACTTCCACTGCGATGCCACGCTCGCGCGCCTCGTCTTCCGACAGGCCCACGCGCGCGACTTCCGGCTCGGTAAACGTCGCCCATGGGATGACGCGGTAATCCACGTCGAACGACCAGAACGGTGCGAGCAGCGCATTCACCGCCGCATACCAGGCCTGATGCGCGGCGACATGCGTGAACTGGTAGGGACCGGTCGCATCGCCGCAGACGTGGATGTTCGGGAAATTCGTACGCAGCAATGCGTCCGCCTCGATCGTGCCCTGCCCGGTGAGACGCACACCGAGCTCTTCCAGGCCGAAACCTTCCACATTCGCCACGCGCCCCGACGCGACCAGCACCGCATCGGCTTCGAACTCGACCTGTGCGTCGCCGTGCATGCAGACCAGCCGCGTGCCGGTATCCACACGTTCGGCGCGCAGCGCGCGGTGCCCGGTCGCGATCTGCACACCCTCGGCGCGCAACTGCGCTTCGACCGCGGCAGCGGCGTCGGCGTCCTCACGCGGCAGCAGGCGCGCGCCCACTTCGACCTGCGTGACGTGGCTGCCGAAGCGCGCGAACGCCTGCGCCAGCTCGCAGCCGATCGGGCCGCCGCCCAGCACGATCAGCCGCCGCGGCAGTTCACGCAATTGCCAGACCGTTTCGCTGGTGAGATAGCCGCACTGTTCCAGGCCTTCGATCGCCGGCACCCGCGGACGCGCGCCGGTCGCGAGGATCACGCTGCGCGCGCTGATACGCCGGCCATCCACCTCGACTTCCCATGGCGACACCAGCCGCGCATCACCGCGAATCACATCGACACCGAGCGCGGTGTAGCGTTCGATCGAATCGTGCGGCTCGATCTTCGCGATGACGTCCTGCACGCGCCGCATCGCATCGGCGAAGTCGAACTGCGCCGTCATCTGCGCAATGCCGTAGCGCTGGCTGTCGCGCACCTGTGCGAGCAGGCGCGCGGTGCGAAGCAGGGCTTTTGATGGAACGCAGCCGGTGTTGAGGCAGTCCCCGCCCATGCGGTGTTTTTCGATCAGCGCGACTTTTGCCTTCACGGCTGCACCGATGTAGGCCGAGACGAGTCCGGCGGAGCCGGCGCCAATG
>CADCUA010000690.1 GCA_902805755.1 uncultured Lysobacter sp. | reverse complement strand
CATCGGATGCGGTGTACCAGACTGCCTGGTCGGTGAGGCCCTCAGCGGCCGTAAGGTGCTGCACGCGCCCCTGCGGCGTGAGCACGAGTGCGCCTTTCTGCAGCGAGCCGAACCAGAGCCGGCCACCGCGGTCCTCGCTGATGCTGATGACCTGGGCCTGCGCGAGTTCGGGGTGCGTGCTGGGCGAAATCACGCCATCGCGCAGCACGACGACGCCGCCCGAAGTCGCAAGGAACAGGCTGCCGTCGCGGCGGCGATGCACGGCGCGCGTGCCGTTGTCGGGCAGGCCGTCGGCCTTCGTGTACAGGCGCAGCAGCCCCGTGCCTTCGCGCCAGTGGGCGAGCCCGTGCCCGGTGGAAATCAGCGCCTCGCCCGGTGCGGGAAACTCGATGTTGTAGATGCGCTCGTCGACCAGTCCGTCGCTGCGCGTGATGCGGAACTGCTCGTCGACGCGACCTGCCGCATCGAGCCGTATCACCTGCACGCCCTGGCGCGTGCCCAGCCACAGCCGGCCGCGCGCATCTTCATTGATCGCGCGAACGAAGCCCTGCCACAGGCCGTCGCGTTCGGCATAGCCAATGAACGCGGTGGTGGCGTAGCTGCTCAGGCCGCCGTCGCCTGCAATCCAGAGGTTGCCCTCGCGGTCGCGCGTGACGCCGCCGAGGTTTTCTTCGGACAGGCCATGCTCACGCGTAAGCAGCGTGAAGCCCGTGGCTTGCTGGCGTAGCAGGCCGCGGCGGGTCGAAGCCCAGAGCATGCGATCCGGTCCGAGGGCGAGGCCGGTGACGTCGAGATCGAGCAGGCCCGGTGTCAGGCCGGGCGCTGGAGAAACCTGTTGTCGCTCGCGCAGCAGCAGCCCGGATTTCGTGCCGATCCAGAGCCGGTTGCCGTCCACCAGCAGGGCCTGCACTTCGCTGCCCCGTGGAAGCGGGATTATTTCCGCCCTGCCTGCGGCATCGACGCGGCGCAGGCCCTGGCGACCGCCCACCCAGAGGCGGTTGCCGTCGGCGCGGGTGATCGCCGCAACATCCCCGGTGATCACCGGGGATGCGGTGTAGCGGCCGTCGCTTGTCCGGTTCAACCGGTACAGGCCTTCGCGCGTGCCGATCCAGAGCCCGTCCGCACCCGACAGCAGGGCCTGGATGTTGCCGTCAGCGATGCCTTTGATCGCCGGGCATTCGAACCGCACCTGTTGCGGGCGCAGTGCGCACAGTCCGCGTGACTGGCCCGCCCAGAGCGTTCCGTCGGGCTCGCTCGCGAGCGACTGCACCGCATTGCTGCTCAGCCCATCGGCAGTGCTGAATTGCGAAAACGCCCGGCCATCGAAGCGCCCGAGTCCGCCGTACGTTCCCGCCCACAGAAAGCCCAGCGGGTCCTGATGGACGACGAGTACCTGAGCCTGCGGCAGGCCATCAAGGCCCGTGTAATGGCGGAAGTGCTGCGCCTGTGCATGCAACGCGAACGACCACGGCATTGCGGCAAGCGTGCACGCACAGGTCAGTGCCGCCTTGCGCACAAGGCGCGCGCCCCGCCTTTGCAGGTTGGTGGTAACCGGTATGTGAAGGCCG
>CADCUA010000689.1 GCA_902805755.1 uncultured Lysobacter sp. | reverse complement strand
CGGCGGCGTTCGCGGCCGCCGGTCTGCAGCGCATGGATCGCCGGCCGGTGCGTGTGGCCGTGGATCAGGGTGTCGATGCCGAAGCGCGTCATCAGCTCGTCGACCGCATCCGGCGAAACATCGGTGAGTTCTTCCATGCGGTCCTGCAGTCCGGCCTGGTGCGCCTTGCTGGTCGCGCGAGCCTGCTGCGCGAATGCGAGCCGCGCAGCAACCGGTTGCGCCAGGAACTGCGCCTGCCAGCGCGGATCACGCGTCTGCGCGCGGAACGCCTGGTAGCGCTCGTCGGCGGTGCAGAGCGTGTCGCCGTGCATCAGCAGCGTCGGATGGCCGTCGAGGTCGACCACCGCCGGGTCCGGCAGGATCGTCATCCGCGCCTGCGCCGCATACGCGTTGCCCAGCAGGAAATCGCGGTTGCCGCGCATGAAATACACCGGCACGCCCGTGCCGGCGAGCTCGCGCAATGCATGGGCGACGCGGGCGGCAAGGTCCGATGGATCGTCATCGCCGATCCATGCTTCGAACAGGTCTCCGAGGATGTACAGCGCGTCCGCCGTGGCGGCCTCGTCGCGCAGGAAGTCCAGGAACAGGTCGGTCACCTGCGGCCGCTCGGCGTCCAGGTGCAGGTCGGAAATGAATAGGGTGGCCATGCGGCGATTGTAGGCCCCTGCCATGGCCGCGGCCGGCGCATCGAGGCGCGCATGCACTAGTGCGTGTCGAAGCTGAACCTTGCGGTCGCGCGGGTCGCCGGTTCACGCCGGTTTTGCACGCGCGCTTCAAGACTGTCGATCAGGCCGCCGCGGCTCGCGTCCGGCACGAGGAGAATCGATGAAGACGCTTGCGCGGTTTCTGCGTTCGCATCGCGAGCAGATCCTGCAGGAGTGGGAGCAAAGGACGCTCGAACTGCCTTCGTCGCAGGGGCTGTCCAGGGAGGCGCGGCGCGATCACATCCCGCAGCTGCTCGATTCGATGGCCGATGCGATCGAGCGCGGCGATACCTCGACGATCTCGCTGGAACAGGTCCCGCTGACCCATGCCGGCGAGCGCTGGCTGCAGGATTACGACCTGCGCGAAATCGTCGCCGAATACCGGCTGCTGCGGCGCGTGGTGATGGACCTCTACACCGCGGACGCGGGCGACGTGCCGGAAGAGGCGCGCCGGCGGCTGCCGCTGCTCGTGACGTTCAATGAAAACATCGACCATGCGATCACCGATGCGGTCGACCATTACGCGTTGCAGCGTGACCGCATGCGCGAGTACTTCGTCGGCATGCTCAGTCACGACCTGCGCGACCCGCTGCACGCGATCGCGATGACCGCGGAAATCCAGCTGCTTCAGCCGCACCTGACCGAGGCCGACAGGCTAGGCAGCACGCGCATCGTCGCGAGTGCGCGGCGCATGAAGCGGCTGATCGACGACATGCTGGACATGACGCGCGGCCGCATCGGCAGCGGCCTGCCGGTCAAGCCCGTCAACACCGACCTGCGGCCGCTGTTGCAGGAGACGGTGGCGGAACTCGGCGACGCGCATCCGGCGCGACGCATCGAGTGCGTCATTGAAGCGGGCGGGGATCTTG
>CADCUA010000688.1 GCA_902805755.1 uncultured Lysobacter sp. | reverse complement strand
AGTTCCGCCGTGGTCGGCGCGATACTCGCGCTCGCTCATTCGCTCGGTGTCGAAGTCGTTGCCGAAGGCATCGAAACAACGATGCAGTGCCAGGCGCTGGTGACGATGGGTTGCATCTATGGCCAGGGTTACCTGTTTGGCCGGCCGGCGCCTGCTGCAAACTGGCTGGACGGACCCGACGCAGGCTGATCGGCAACGCAGGTCGGAGGCCGGGACATCTCCGGCAAGCTGCGTTTAATCGAACCTCGACCCATGTGCGATGCGGTGCCGCAATCCATGCTCAGCCGGTTTTGTCGCCACCGATCACGTCGCCGCCGCGCGCCTGCCTCAACGCCGCCAGTTTCTCCCCGAGTTTCAATTCGAGGCCGCGCGGCACCGGCTCGTAATAGACGCGCTCGCCGAGTGAATCGGGAAAACCGGTCTGGTCCAGCGCCACGCCTCCCTCGGTGTCGTGGTCGTACTGGTAACCCTTCGAATAGCCCAACTGCTTCATCAGCTTCGTGGGCGCATTCCGCAGGTGCAGGGGCACGGGGTCGGTGCCCGATCGGGCGACGTCGGCACGTGCCCGTCCGTATGCGACATATGCGGCGTTCGATTTCGCCGTGCTCGCCAGATAGATAACCACCTGTGCGAGCGCGAGTTCGCCTTCCGGTGAGCCGAGGCGGTCGAACGTGTCCCAGGCTTCCAGTGCGATCTGCAGCGCGCGAGGGTCGGCGAGTCCGATGTCCTCCACCGCCATGCGGGTGATACGCCGGGCGAGATAGCTGCGGTCGCAGCCCCCATCGAGCATGCGCACGAGCCAATAAAGCGCCGCATCGGGATTGGAACTGCGCACGCATTTATGCAGCGCGGAGATCTGGTCGTAGAACTGTTCGCCGCCTTTATCGAATCTACGGGTGCGGTCGGCAAGTACCTGCGCCAGCGTTGCCGGCAGTATCTCGCCGCCCTCGCCTTCCGCGAGCTCCGCTGCTATTTCAAGAAGCGTCAGCGCACGCCGCACGTCGCCGTCGGCGGCTGACGCAATCTGCGCAAGTGTTTCTTCCGACGCGGAAACGCTCCCCTGTCCCAGGCCGCGGCTGCTGTCGGCCAGCGCGCTGCGCAACGCCTGCACGATGTCGTCCGCCGACACCGGCTCCATGACATGGACCCGGCACCGCGACAGAAGTGCGGAATTGAGTTCGAATGACGGGTTTTCAGTCGTGGCACCGACGAACACGATCGTCCCGCGCTCGATGTGCGGGAGAAACGCATCCTGCTGGGTCTTGTTGAACCGGTGCACTTCGTCCACGAACAGGACGGTGCGCCGGCCTTCGTCGAACCGGGACGCCGCTTCAGCAAGCACCTGCCTGACCTCGGGCAACCCTGACAATACGGCGGAGATCGCCTTGAACTCGGCGTCCGCATAATGCGCAAGCAGCAGTGCCAGGGTGGTCTTACCGCAACCGGGCGGGCCCCAGAGAATCATGGAATGCACACGGCCACTTTCAACGGCGCGTCGCAATGCCGAACCTTCGGACACGAGGCGGCGCTGACCCACCATTTCGTCCAGCGTGCGCGGTCGCATTCGCTCAGCC
>CADCUA010000687.1 GCA_902805755.1 uncultured Lysobacter sp. | reverse complement strand
CCGATATACGTGTGCACGATATTGACCGCGACCGGCGTGGCGCTGGATGCCGATCCGCTGCGGCCTGACACGCTGATCGGGCTTTCGATCGTGGCGTTGTCGCGGATCGAGTAGTCGGCAGCGTTTGTGTAGGTCTGGCCGGTGACTGTCCCGCAGCCGGCCGGCACGGCGCCGGCGCTGACGCCCACTGCAGTGAACGCGGCCACCACGTCCGCGCCCTTGTAACCCAGGTCACACGCCGCACGCACGACATCGGCCGCGCCGGAGTTGAAGTTCTCGGTCGAACTCCAGTACAGATCGTTCGCACGCGCGAACGCCCTGAAGCCGCGCGGCACGTCCCAGCCGGTGGTCTTGGACAGCAGGCAGAACGCCTTGTTGTACACGCCGCTGGAGTAATGCACGTTCATGCCGCTGACGTAGTTCGCGGCGTTGTCGATCGACTTGCCGTCCTGCGGCGGGTTGCACATGTAGCGCAGCGAACCGGTGCCTTTGACGATGTCGTAGCCGATCAGGTAATCGTTCGCGCCGCGGTCATAGAACTCGGCGGCTTCACCGGAGATGTCCGAGTACGCCTCGTTCATGCCGCCGGACTGGTTGGAATACTGCAGGCCGGAATTCTGCTCCGTGTAGCCGTGGCTGACCTCGTGCGCGGCCACGTCCAGCGACACCAGCGGATAGAACTTCGTGGCACCGTCGCCGAACGTCATCGACGAGCCGTTCCAGAATGCGTTTTCGTAGCTGTTGCTGTAGTGCACGCGCATCGTCAGCTGGAATGTCAGCGGCGCCTGGTTGAGGTACGCGCGGTACATGTTGAATACGACCGCGCCGAAATGATGCGCGTCGTTGAGCGGCGAATACGCGCCATTGATTGTCTTGACCGTGTTCGTCGGGCAGCCGAACGAGAACGCGGTGCTGCCACTGGTGCCGTGATTGAGGTTCACGGTCTTCACGTTCGCGTTGGTCATCGTGCAGGTGCTGCCCGACTGCGCGACGTTGAGATATGGAAGGCCGCTGCCGTAGGTGTAGCGCCCGACTTTCTCATTGCCGCCCGGGCCGCCGGCGTCGGCATGGGTTAGGCCTTCCCACCGTTCGATGACCTCGCCGGTGTTCGCGTCGATCAACGCATGCGGCCGCGTCGGCTGGCCGTTGTTGTCGAGGAAGTAGGACGTCAGGTACGCGAGGCGCGCGCTGTTGCCGCGCGGCAGCACGAACAACTCGGAGCGCTGGTTGATCGCGCTCTGCATCTGCCCCGGCGCAACGCCGTGCAGCTGCATCAGCCGGCCCAGCGCCTGCGCGCCGCGCAGCTTCGGAGTCACCGACGCAAGGTCGAATTCCAGATCACGCGCGATCTCGCCCTGCGCGTTGAGCGCGTTGCCGGCCGCGTCCTGCTCCACCGTGACCACATGCCCGTACACCGGCACGCCGCGGTACATCTGCTGCATGCGCACGGTGCGCGTGCCGCGTGCAGTCGGCGCTGCGCCGCGCGCCTGCAGCGTGGACTGCGCACCCAGGCCAAGGCTCTGTGGGAGCAGGTTCGCCGGTACGGCGTTGAGCGGCTGCGAGCGCAGTACGCGG
>CADCUA010000686.1 GCA_902805755.1 uncultured Lysobacter sp. | reverse complement strand
CGCCCCGGCGCATCAGGCTGAAGCTTTCTTGCCAGCGCGCTGCTGCAACCGCTCGTCGACCACGGCGGTCAACAGCGCACCGACGAATACGATCAGACCCGCGTAATAGATCCAGACGAGCGCGAGAACCAGCGTTCCCATCGATCCATATGCCGAGCCCGGATCCGAGCGCTGGAGGTACCACCCGATCGCCAGGCGCCCGACCACGAACAGGAGCGCAGTAAACGCGCCACCGCCAAGAGCGTGCCGCCAACCGACATCCCGGTCCGGGAGGTAGTGGTACATGAGCGCGAACGCCAGCGAGTACACCAGCCACGAGACGACCGACGCGACCACGGGCAGCAGCCAGGTCACGTGGGCGAATGCGAGTTGCAGCACGGTGCTGACGGTCATCGAGACCAGAAGCAGAAAGCCGAGCGCAAAGACGATCCCGAAGGAGAACACGCGCTTTTTGAGCCACTGCAATGGTCCAGCAAGCTCGGTCGCGTCCGTGCGGAAGATTCGGTTGAGCGCCTCCTGCAGCTGCCCGAACACGACCGTTCCACCGAGAAACAGCAGCACGATGCTCCATAACCCAGCAATCGACCCCGCATCCGGTTGCTGCTCGGCGTTCGTGACCACCGTCCGCGCGAGCTTCTCCGCATCGGCGCCTACGAGCATGCCGATCTGCTCCATCAGGCTTTCCTGCGCGCTGGGCATCGCGGACGCCGTCAGCCAGAGCAAAAGCAACAGCAACGGCGCGAGCGAGAGTATCGAGTAGAACGCCAATGCCGCGGCCTGCGTCATCAGGCTTGCATCGCTAAACCGGGCAGCAAGTGCTGCCGGAAGAGATCCCTTCGCTCGGCGCACGAGCGACTTCGTGGGCGGCTTCGCGCCCATGCTGGTGTCCTGCGTCGGATTCAGTCGATCGAGCAAGGACGGCTGCGCCTTCGCGTCGGCTGCTCCGCTGGTTCGCGTCTGGGCGACAGGAGCGCTGCCCGGCTGCGTCGGCTTTTCCATGACGGTGCCTACTTACGGAATTGCCTACCTATAGCGAGGCGGTCGTGAAGCGAAAGCGCACTTCAGCGCGACCACGGGAGTCGCCGCCGCCGCTGCACTCAGACGATTTCTACAGTTCCTGATCAGCACGATCTCGATCGCGCGAGCAGGCCGTCACCAAGCTGATGCAACGCGTGAGTGGTCTGCCCGCAGCCCTGCAACGCACGAGGACGCGGCTCGTGCGGCCGCGGCGCGACGGCGCATTCCCGATGCGGACGCACCAATCACGTAGCTGCGCAGGCATGTGAACCACTTGCATGAGTTTGAGACAGTCGTGACGAATCGCGCTGTCCGGTCGCCGTGCTGGCAGGAGAACTCACCTGCGCCGTTGGGACTCGCCGTACTGATATGTCGCTGGCGATCGTCGTGGTGATCTGTCGGCCCGAGCAGCCGGACTCATTGATCAGTCGCGCGGGGCCTACACAGGGCCGTACACGGCGTTAAAACAAAAAAGCCGGCGAGCAGGCTCGTCGGCTTTTTTGTTCTGTATGGCGCGCCCGGAAGGATTCGAACCTCCGACCCCCAAGTTCGTAGCCTG
>CADCUA010000685.1 GCA_902805755.1 uncultured Lysobacter sp. | reverse complement strand
CTGCGAGGTCGCTTCGCTGCTCGAACGCTCGGGCGCGGAGATGGCGACGCTGGCCACGCCGGTCGACGATGTCGAGACGCTGCTGGATCCGAACGCCGTCAAACTCGTTCAGGCATCGAACGGTGATGCGCTCTACTTCAGTCGCGCACCGCTGCCGTGGCCGCGCGATGCGTTCGCGATCGACCGTTCAACGCTGCCCGTCGTGCCGGGACACGCATGGCTGCGGCACATCGGCATCTACGCGTACCGGGCGGGCTTCCTGCAGCATTTCGCTTCGTTGCCGGCGGGGCGGCTGGAGCAGATCGAGTCGCTCGAGCAGCTGCGCGTGCTGGAGGCCGGCTATCGCATCGCGGTCGCACGTACACCCGTCCCGTTCGCGCCCGGCGTCGACACGCCTGAAGACCTCGCGCGGGCGGAAGCACGCCTGGCGGCGGCGTCCCGCGCCTGAAAAAGGCAGGGCGGCCTCGACAGGACGCCCCCTTGCCGTCATCCATAATCGGCCCAACCTTCGTTGGCCGATGCCCTTGCTCAGCGACTTTCTCCTGCCATTTCCAGCGCCAGCACACGAGCCGGTCGGCGGCCGCGTGTTCGCCATAGGCGTGGAAGCCGTATGAATGCGCCGGCATTCGACGGAAAGGCATTCGTGCGCAACCTGAGCACGGCGCCGGGCGTGTATCGCATGTTCGCGGCTGACGACAGCGTGCTGTACGTGGGCAAGGCGGGCGCGCTGAAGAACCGTGTGTCGAGTTACTTCAACGCAACGCCGAAATCCACGCGCATCACGTCGATGATCTCGCAGATCGCGCGCATGGAAGTCACCGTCACGCGCACGGAAGCCGAAGCTTTGATCCTCGAGAACGAGCTGATCAAGTCGTTGAAGCCGCGCTACAACGTGTTGCTGCGCGACGACAAGAGCTACCCGTATGTGCTGATGACGAACGAGCCGTGGTCGCGCATCGGCACGCACCGCGGGCCGCGCTCGGTTTCAGGGCGCTATTTCGGCCCCTACGCGAGCGTGGGCGCCGTGCGCGAAACACTGAACCTCATGCACAAGCTGTTCAAGTTGCGCAGCTGCGAGGAGAGTGTGTTCCGCAACCGGTCGCGACCGTGCCTGCAGCATCAGATCGGTCGTTGCAGTGCGCCCTGCGTTGGGCTGGTGCCCGCGAGCGAGTACGCCGAAAGCGTCCGTCGAGCGAGCCTGCTCCTGGAAGGTCGAAGCGACGAACTCACCGACGAACTCGGGCGGCAGATGGAAGCTGCCAGCGCGCAGCTCGATTTCGAAGAGGCCGCGCGCCTGCGCGATCTCGTTTCGTCCATCCGTACCCTGCAGGCGCGCCAGTATGTCGATGGCCGCGCGGCCGATCTGGACGTGCTGGCCGTTGCCATGCAGGGCGTGTCGGCCTGCGTTCTGCTGCTCGCGTTCCGCGACGGTCGCAATCTCGGCACGCGCGCTTTTTTCCCGAAAACGAACGGCAGCGACAACCCGGCCGAGGTGCTGGCCGCGTTCGTTTCGCAGTACTACGGCGAGCAGAACGCGCCGAAGGAAATCGTGCTCGACCGCGACATTCCGGATCGCGAGC
>CADCUA010000684.1 GCA_902805755.1 uncultured Lysobacter sp. | reverse complement strand
CCCAGTACTTCGGCCTGCCAGTCCAGCGCGCGTGTCGATGCACGAGCGTCGCGTACCAGCGCCTGAAGCGCCTGCAGGCGTTCGCCGAGCACGGCGTCGGGATCGAGATCGAGTTCGGTGCAGAACGCGCGATGCCGCTCGATGAGCGCCTGCGCGCGCGTTTCGGCCGCGTCGCCATTCGCGATCGCCTGCAGCTCGTTCGTCACGCCCGACAGTGCCGACACCACGACGAGCACGCGGGCATCGTCCTCGGCCATGCGTTTGCCTGCGATGCGTCCGATGGTGTCCCAACGGTTGCGGCGTGACACGGACGTGCCGCCGAACTTGAGTACGACCCAACGATTCACTTGCACCGCAATGGCCTCGAGCTTTGAGTGGAATGGGCAGGGATGGTGGGAACGGTCCGATTGATCCGGGTTGTCCGGATCGCGGAGGCGGCGTCCCCGGCGCCGCGAGCGCCATAGAATCGTGCGTCCGCCGATTCCTGGCGAATGACTTTTCATTGTAGTTCACGCCGCTGGAGCCCCTGAATGACACGACGCCGCTTTCTGCAACTGGATGTGTTCGCCGACCGGCCCGGCGCCGGCAACCCGCTCGCGGTGGTCGTCGATGCCGAGGGTCTGGACGCGGCGGCGATGCAGGCGTTCGCGAACTGGACGAACCTGTCGGAGACGATCTTCCTGCTGCCGCCCGAGGGCGATGCCAGCTACCGCGTGCGCATCTTCACGCCGCGGCAGGAGCTGCCGTTCGCCGGCCACCCGAGCGTGGGTGCGGCCTGGGCGGCGCTGGACACGGGCCTTGCGGACGGTGCGTCGGGCGCGCTGGTGCAGCAGTGCGCAGCGGGCCTGCTGGCGGTGCGCGTGGGTGCGGAGCGGTCGATCAGCGTGCGGGCGCCGCGCGCGAAGCGCGTGTCGATGCCATCCGGCTCGGACGCGTTGCTGGAGCGTGCGCTTTCCGGTCTTGCGCGTGGCGCCATGGCGCCGGCGCTGTGGGACAACGGGCCGCAGTGGTGGGTGGTCGAACTGGCCGACGAGGCCGCAGTGCGCGGCATGCAGCCGGACCTCGCGGCGATTTCGGCGCTCACGCTCAACGACGGTGCGGTCGGGCTGGCGGTGTTCGCGCAGTCGGATTCGCAGGACGGGCAGCTTGCGGTCCGCGCGTTCTGCCCGGCCGATGGCATCCCGGAGGACCCGGTGACAGGCAGCGCGAATGCCGCGATTGCGGCCGCGCTGGCCGATGCCGGACGCGTGCCGGGCCGTGATGGACGCTACGTCTCCAGCCAGGGCCGCGAGGTCGGGCGCGACGGACGCATCGACGTGCAGGTGGACGCCGAAGGCGAGGTCTGGATCGGCGGTCACGTGCAGGCCGTCATCCGTGGACACGTGGATTGGTAAGCTGCGCGCCCCTGTGCCCTGCCCGACCATGATCGCCCCGACCCGCATTCCCCAGAGCCGCCGCTTCCGCCAGGTCGATGTCTTCGCCGACCGGCCGGGCGCCGGCAACCCGCTTGCGGTCGTGCTCGACGCCGAAGGGCTGGACGACGTGACGATGCAGGCGATCGCGCGCTGGACGCGCCTGCCG
>CADCUA010000683.1 GCA_902805755.1 uncultured Lysobacter sp. | reverse complement strand
GTCCTTGCGTGCACGACGGCTGCCATGCGTTGCCTGCATGCTCGCAACGGAGCATTGCGCGCGCAAGCCACCATGCGCCGCCGGGTGTGCCTAGTATGGGCCGCTGTCCACCGGAACCCGCCATGCCCGACCTGCGCGTCACGTTTGTTCTGCTTGCCGCTCTCGCCCTGCCGGCCTACGCCGATGGCGTCGAGCACTACACGCTCGATCCCGTGCATACGCGCGTGATGTTCGCGGTCGAGCACGCGGGTTTTTCCAAGGCGCTGGGCACGGTGTCCGGGAGCGCCGGGCACCTGCAGTTCGATCCGGATGACTGGCGCAGCGCGCGGCTGGAGGTCGAGGTGCCACTGGACCGCCTCGATCTGGGCGATGCGAAATGGAACTCAGCGACGCGCGCCTCGAACCTGCTCGACACTGCACGCCACCCGGTCGCGCACTTCGTGTCCACGCAGGTGGAACCGGTGGACCGCGAGCACGCGAAAGTATGCGGCGAGCTCACCCTGCGCGGCGTCACCCGGCCGCAATGCCTGGACGTCACGCTCAATGCGATCAAGCGCCATCCGTTGCCGCCGTTCCGCCGCACGGCGGGGTTTTCCGCGACCGCGCAGCTCAGTCGCTCGGCCTATGGCATCGATGCGTGGCGCTCGGTCATCGGCGACACGATCGAACTGCGCATCGAGGCCGAAGCGGTGCGCACGCGCGGCGAGCCCGAGGTGGATGCCAACGAGGCATCCCCACCGCCGTCATCCACGTCTCCGAAGCCCGTTCCATGAGCCTGAAGAACACCGCGGACCGCTGGGGTCCGGTCAGCCAGTTGCTGCACTGGTCGATCGCCGCGCTGGTGATCGCGATCGCCACGATCGGACTGCTAATGGGCGATCTGCCGAATACCCCGCGCAAGATCGAGGTCTATGCGCTGCACAAGTCACTGGGCTTGACGCTGTTCGCACTGGTGCTGATACGTCTTGCCTGGCGCGTCTATGCCGGCGCGCCGCGTCCTGCGCTGGATCAACCGCTGTGGCAACGCCGGCTCGCAGCGCTGACGCATGCAACGCTGTACACGCTGCTGTTGGCGATGCCGCTGACGGGGTGGTTGCTCAATGCCTGGGGCGGCTACCCGTTGCAGTGGTTCGGCCTGTTCAACCTGCCGCGCCTGTTCACGCGCGATCAGGACCTGCACGAGCTCGCCGGATCACTGCATGAAGCCGGTTTCTGGCTGCTGCTCGTGCTGGTGCTGATGCATGTCGGCGCGGCGCTCTACCACCATCTGTTCCTGCACGACACGACGCTCGCGCGCATGCTGCCGCCGCGTCGTGCGCAGCGGGCTTTCAAGGAGCACTGACATGGCACGACGTTCAAATCACATCCGCGCGTCCCTCGTGCTGGCCGGCCTGTTCGCGCTGGCGCCGGCTGCCGCCGCCGATTACACGCAGGCGCCCGGCTCGACGCTCGCATTCGCGACGAAATACCAGGGCGAAGTCTTCGTCGGAAAAGTGCCGGGTTTCGCAACGCGGCTGCGCTTCGACCCCACGCGGCTGCAGGACGCGCGCCTGGACGTCACGATGCCGCTTGCCGGCGTAGC
>CADCUA010000682.1 GCA_902805755.1 uncultured Lysobacter sp. | reverse complement strand
GGACGCCAGATAGTCACGAATCCTGGGAAGCACGACGTCAAAGCGCGAGTAATAGTCGCGGTTGGAAGCGTGCCCGAGCGATCCGGAGTTCAGGCAGGACGCCGAACCGCCATACAGGCCCCCACGCAGTTCATACCCGGCGCTGGAGAGCGTGAACAGGCCCGAGCCGCTGCTGCCGCCTTCGGTCGTGCCGCTGGTCCAGCCAACGACGTGATCGGAGGCATCGGTTGAGACGTGCCGCCCGCTCGACACCTTCTTGGAGTCGCCGGCCGGGTGATGAAGTGCAAGCACCGCGCTCGATGCCGGCAACGGGGCTGCCGTCCAGCCGGCAAAGAACGCACCGGCGGGCGCGGCGTCGTTCAGGCGCAGCAGCATCGCATCAGTCACGTTGTCGGAATAGAGGTAAGTCGCACCGCCGCCCAGCTGGGTGCGCGCAGTGGAAGCCCCGCTGTTGCACGCGGTCGATTCGTAGTTCCAGAACGTGTTGAGCGTATTCGCCACGGCCTGCATCTGGCTGGGCACGGGTGTGCCGCTGTCCGCGAAGCAGTGATTCGCGGTGTAGAAGTAGGGAACCTGCGTGGACGCGGCGGTGTCGGCCAGCAGCGTGCCCGTGCAGATGTAGGTCGAGCCGCCCTGTACGAACTGCATGTGCGCGACCGCATTCTTTGCGTTGACGAAGTGCTGCCCGAGTTCCGGCACCCGGCAGCTGGTATCGACGTTGCAGGCGCCGGATTCACCGACCTTTTCGATGATCTTGAAGTCATTGCGGCTGTTGCTGACCAGGTGCGACACCTGCGGGGCCTGCAGCTGCGCCGCCTGGGCGGGCACGCCTGCCGGACGGAAGATTTCGATCACCTGCGTCTCGCCGTCGGTGCTTGGCGTCCAGAACATGCCCTGCGGATCCAGCAGCCGCTTGACCTCGGAACCGTGCAACGTGGCCACGACACGCGAAGGCGCGTCCGATCCACCGATGCGCAGTTCGACGCGGTCGTGCAGTTGGATCACCTGCAGGCCGACACGCAGCGCGAGTGCGTCACGCGACCGGACCTCGATGCGCGCCACCGCGCCCCCATGGGCGAGCGCGACCCATTTCAGGGCCGGCAGTTGCGACTGCTTGCCCTCCCGCGATGCGCGGCGGGCGATGCCGATCTGCGTGGCCTTGATTCCAGCGGCTTCGTTCCTGCGCTGGAGACCAAGGAGACGCGCGATCTCCATTTCGCGATAGTCCATGCGGGACAGGCGCAATGCAGGTGAGACGGCAAGCTTCCAGCGCGCCGGCGGCTGCGGCGACGACCAGCTGGATTCGCCGGGCGCCCGGTTGGCGGCAGTGGCCGCGGAAGGCCACACGGCGCACGCCAACAGGCAGCAGGCCAGACGCAGTAGGTATGAGCGGACGATTTGCATGATCGGGATCCCTCCCCAGGGATCTACGCCGGCGCGCGGCTGCGGCCATTATTAGCGCGATCCGACGCCATCGCGTCGGCGGCGGCTTGATGTCTTTGAAAAAGCATGGCGGCGCTCCCGAAACCAGTGCGCTTCCAGGCGCGGCCGCACCGCGGCTACGGGCCACAGCATTTGGTCGACAGGTTCTGGTCCGCGAATGCAAAGAGGCCGGCACCAGGCCGGCCTCTTCGTCCGTACAGCGAATCAGCCCTGGACAGGCTTGGTGCGGGCACCTGCCGCGACCGGTGCTGCCGGCTGCGGCGTCGCGTTGGAAGCAGGAGCCGCCGAGGCGTTCGCCTGCCAGCCGCAGGTGCGGCCTTCGTTCTGCTGCTTGAGCCAGGTCTGCAGCGGTGCGAAGTATTCCAGCACCGGGCCGGCATCCATCTTCTCGCCGCCGGTCAGTTCCTTCAGCGTGCTCTGCCACGGCTGGCTCGCACCCTTGTTGAGCATCGCCCAGAACTTCTCGCCGGCCTGCTTGTTGCCGTAGAAGCTGCATTCGTACAGCGGCCCGGTGTGGCCGGACGCGTCGCACAGCGACTTGTAGAACTGGAACTGCAGCACATGCGAGAGGAAGTAGCGCGTGTACGGCGTATTGCCGGGCACGTGGTACTTGGCGCCGGCGTCGAAGAACTCCTCGCCGCGCGTGCCGACCGGCGCCACGCCCTGGTACTTCGCCTTCAGTTCCCACCAGGCCTTGTTGTACGCATCGGGCTTGATCGAACCGTCGAACACGCCCCAGCGCCAGCGGTCGATCATCAGGCCGAACGGCATGAACGAGATCTTCGCCAGCGCCATGCGCATCTGCGCGTTGATCAGCGATTCGTTGCTCTGCTGCTGCTCGCCGACCAGGCCGATCGACTGCAGGTACTTCGGCGTCATCGCCAGCACGATCGTGTCGCCGATCGCTTCATGGAAGCCATCGTGCGCGCCCTGCTGGAAGATCGGCGGACGCTTGTTGTAGGCCAGGTAGTAATAGACGTGGCCGAGCTCGTGGTAGATCGTCGTGAAATCTTCCTCGTTCGGCTTGATGCACATCTTCGTGCGCACGTCGCCGGCCATGTTCATGTCCCATGCGCTGGCGTGGCACACCACGTCGCGGTCGCGCGGCTTGATGAACTGCGTCTTCGTCCAGTAGCTCTCCGGCAGCTTCGGCATGCCGAGCGAGACGTAGAAGTCCTGCGCGCGCTCGGTCATCTGCTTGGCATTGGCCAGGCGTGCGTCTTCCTCGACCTGCGCCATCGCCGCCGGCGAACGCTCGCCGGTCTGCTGCGCCATGCGCGTGGTGTAGGCCTGCTGGTACTGCGCTTCGAGCGCGGCGTTGATGTCCAGGCTGCCGGCGTTCTGGTACGGCGCGAGCACGTCCCACAGGTTGCCCCAGTCCTGCTGCCACATGTTGCCCATCAGGTGCGCGGGCAGCATGCCACCCGCGACCGCGCCCTTATCGGCGCCGTACTGCGCTTCAAGGCGCGTGCGCGTGTAGCAGTGCAGCTGTTCGTACAGCGGCTTGACCTGGCCCCAGAGGCGGTCGGTTTCAGCCGCGATTTCCGCCGGCGTCATGTCGTAACCCGAGCGCCACATCTCGCCGGCATCGGCGAAGCCGAGATCGCGTGCGCCTTGGTTCGCCAGCTCAACGAAGCGCGTGTAGTCCTTGCGCATCGGCTGCGAGATCGTGTGCCAGCCCTGCCAGGCAGTGAGCTGCTCCTGGTAGTCACGGTTGCTGCGCAACACGTCTTCCAGTTCGCCCAGCTGGCGGCAGGTCTGCGCGTCGCCTTCGCCGGTGCAAGCCTTGCCCGCGCCGTACAGGCCTTCCATGCGCGTCGCGATCTGCGTGAGCTCGGCGAGCTTTGCCGGATCCTTCGGCGGCGGCATCGAGGTCGACAGCTTCAGCATGCGGATCGCGCGCGCCGTCTCCGGCGACATCTGCTGGCCCTCGAAGCGGCGCGCCTGGTCGATCCAGCGGTTGAGCTGTCCGAGGTAGCGCTCGTTCGCCTTCGCCGACAGCAGCTGGCTGTCGTCACTGATATAGGTGGACGACAGCCACTGCGCTGCGGTCAGCTCCGGATAGAGCTTCCTGTATTCCTCGTTGACGCGCGCGATGAATTCGTCGGCGGTTTCGCCTTCGGGCGCCGCGGCCGCGGTCGGGGCTGCGGTGTCGTCCGCGGTAGGCTCCCGGTTGCAACCGGCCAGACCGAGGACGGCCGTGATGCTGAGCGCGAGCAGCGCGCGTGCGGGGGTGAATTTCATGGGGTCTCCGGTTCCTGGCGCGAGCGTTCGCGCTCGAAGGCTAGAGGCCGGGCGCGGGCCGCGCAAGCTGCCGGTTCGAGCGGTTCAGCTCAGGGGCGCTGCCGGCCCGGGCACACAGGCGCGGCGTGTCGTTGCATCGGCAAGCCCGCGCGCCTCCAGCCACGTCCAGGAGCTTTGCGCATCACGTTCGAAGTACGCCCGCGCCGAACCAAGGCGGAAGCTGTAACCCCAGGCATCCATGTCCGCGAGTGCCCGGTCGCCGCCAACACCGGGAAGCTCATCGGCGAGCAGGATCTGGAGCACGCACACCGCGTCTTCCTCCTCGATGGAGTCGGTGGCATCCGTGTGCACCAGTGCGCGCCGCTGCGGCGGCAGCACGATGAGATGGCAGGCTTCATGCAGCATGGAATGCACGGGCGTGTCGCTGCGGACGAATACATCCGCGCCGATGATGCCGGCTTCGCTGTCACCCCAATAGCTGCCCGGAATAGGGTGGCCGTCGGGCACGAGGTTCAGCTGCAACCCGTAGCGCGAGAGCAGGGCGGCGGCGTCTTCGAAGCGGATTTCAGCCAGCGTCTGCATGCGGTCGAACGAGATGGCGCCGCGCGGGCGTAAGGTTCGCGCGGTGCGCTTTGCGAGTATCGGGTCCGCTTCTCCGCCGCACGCGGCGACGGAGTATGGAGCAGGCGTCAGACCGCGCCGGGCTGGTCGGGCAGGGCGACTGAAATATCCAGCACCTTGTTGTCGCCTTCGCCGATCAGGTCGACCTTGACCGACTCGGCATCGACATTGACGTACTTGCGGATGACTTCCAGCAGCTCACGCTGCAGCATCGGCAGGTAATCCGGTCCGCCGCGACCCGCGCGCTCATGGGCGACGATGATGCGCAGGCGGTCCTTCGCGAGCGAGGCCGTCTGCTTCTTCGCCATCAGGAAATCGAACATTCCCATGGCTCAGCCTCCGAACAGCTTGCTGAAAAAGCCTTTCTTTTCAGCCTGGGTGAAGCGCATCGGGCGCGTGTCGCCGAGCAGGCGCGCGACCGCATCGTCATAGGCCTGCGCGGCATCGGACTGCGACTCCAGGATCACGGGCTCGCCCTTGTTCGACGCATTCAGCACGTCCGGGGATTCCGGGATCACGCCAATCGTCTTCAGGCCGAGGATTTCCTCGACGTCGCCGATGCTCAGCATCTCGCCGGTCTCGACGCGCTTGGGGCTGTAGCGCGTGAGCAGCAGGTATTCCTGCACGCGCTCGCCGTTCTCGGCGCGGCGCGTCTTGCTCGCGAGCAGGCCGAGGATGCGGTCGGAGTCGCGCACCGAGGAGACTTCCGGGTTCACCACCACGACCGCCTTGTCGGCGAAGTACATCGCCAGGAACGCGCCCTTCTCAATGCCGGCCGGGGAGTCGCACACGATGTAGTCGAAACCGTCGGCGCC
>CADCUA010000681.1 GCA_902805755.1 uncultured Lysobacter sp. | reverse complement strand
CTCGACCAGGATTTCATGCACGGGCGAAAGTTCCAGGCCGCGCTTGGCGATGTCCTCGAACTCTTCCTTGTTGTATGCGATGCCGCCGCCGGAGCCGCCGAGCGTGAAGCTGGGGCGGATGATGGTCGGGTAGCCGACGGTGGTCTGGATCTCGACCGCCTGCTCGAAGTTTTTTGCAACCGCGGCCTTCGGGCAGTCCAGGCCGATCTCGGCCATCGCGACGCGGAACAGCTCACGGTCCTCGGCCATGCGGATAGCTTCACGCGAGGCGCCGATGAGCTCGACGTTGTAACGCTCGAGCACGCCGTTGTCCGCAAGGTCCAGCGCACAGTTCAACGCGGTCTGGCCGCCCATGGTCGGCAGCAGCGCGTCGGGCTTTTCCTTGGCGATGATCTTCTCGACCGTCTGCCAGTTGATCGGCTCGATGTACACCGCGTCAGCCATGTCCGGGTCGGTCATGATCGTCGCCGGGTTGCTGTTGACCAGCACCACGCGGTAACCCTCGTCGCGCAATGCCTTGCACGCCTGCGCGCCGGAGTAGTCGAACTCGCTGGCCTGGCCGATTACGATCGGGCCGGCGCCGATGATCAGGACGGTCTTGATGTCGGTGCGCTTTGGCATGGTGTCCTCAGTAAAGTCGTTCCTGCCACGCGTCGGGCGCGAGCCAGGTGATCTGTTCGGGCGATGTGGCGTTTATCGCGCCGCGCGCTACCGCGTCGGCGATTCCACGTCGCATCGTGTGCCAGCTATCGGCCTGCGCGCCGATGCGTGCGCCAAGCCGGTTGTTGTGTGCGTCCATGACGCGGGCAGCAGAACCGCGACCGTCCCGCTCCATCACGGCCGTAACCCAGTCAACGCAGCGCGGATGCAACGTATAGGCGACGACCGCGCTCGCAAGCGAGTGGCGGTAGGCATCCGCGGGTCCATGGCGTCCACCGGGCAAACCGGCGGTAAAAAACTGCGAGTAGACGAAGCCCAGTACGAATACCGGATAGACCGCGGCCACCGCCCCGGTCCAGCATGCCGCGCGCAGGATGCTTCCACGCGCAGGCTTCTTCGTCGCCGGGCTCACCGCGCCTGCATCGACTGCACGAACTTGTCGAACAGCGGCGCCACGTCATGCGGTCCGGGGCTGGCTTCCGGGTGGCCCTGGAAACTGAAGGCCGGTGCATCGGTCAGCTCGATGCCCTGATTGGTGCCGTCGAACAACGAGCGATGCGTAACGCGCACGTTCGCCGGCAGCGAGGCTTCATCGATCGCAAAACCATGGTTCTGCGAAGTGATCATCACCTTGCCGGTATCCAGGTCCTGCACCGGATGGTTCGCGCCGTGGTGGCCGTGCTTCATCTTGACGGTCTGCGCGCCGACCGCGAGGCCGAGCAACTGGTGACCGAGGCAGATGCCGTAGGTCGGAACCTTGCGGGCGACGATTTCGCGGATTGCGTCGATCGCGTACACGCACGGGGCCGGATCGCCGGGGCCGTTGGACAGGAACACGCCGTCCGGCTTCATCGCAAGAACCTCCTCGGCCGTCGTCTGCGCCGGCACCACCGTCACGCGGCAGCCGCGTTCGGTCAACATGCGCAGG
>CADCUA010000680.1 GCA_902805755.1 uncultured Lysobacter sp. | reverse complement strand
CGACGGCTCCTACCTGCTGGATGGCGCGCTGCCCATCGAGGAGCTGCGCGACCTCGTCGGTGGCATGCGACTGCCGGACGAGGAGGAACACGACTTCCACACGGCTGCAGGCATGGTGATCGCGCATTTCGGCCGCATTCCACGCGCGGGTGAATCATTCGAATGGTCGAACTGGCGCATCGAGGTCGTGGACCTCGACGGTCCGCGTATCGACAAACTGCTGCTGCAGATCCGGCCGGAATCCCCAGAAGATCGCGATGACCCCACGGGCTGAACCGCACATCGACGAACCGGGCACGCGGTCGTTGCTGGATGGGTTCGCGATGGGCGATCCGGATGCCGTGCTGCACCTGGGAGACCTTTTCAGTGGCCTGGGAAGGCGCTCGTTCGGAATGCTGCTGTTCCTGTCGACACTGCCGGCATTCACGCCAATTCCGGGTCTGGCGGGCGCGCTGAGCGGTCCATTTGTTGTGCTGCTCGGCCTGCAACTGCTGATTGGGCGGCGCGACCCATGGCTGCCGGGCTTTGTCGCACGGCGCGGCCCGAAGCGCGCGACGCTGGCCGGCTTCCGCGATCGGGTGTCGCCGTGGCTGGTCCGGGTGGAGCGCTTCGCGCAGCCGCGCATGTCGGCGATGCTCGACCATCCGCTCGCAAGCGCGTTCACGGGTCTGCAGCTTGCGCTGCTCGGCGTGCTGCTGCTGCTTCCGATCCCGCTGACGAATTACCTGTTCGCAGTTCTTCTGCTGCTGTATGCGTTCGCGCTGATCGAACGCGATGGCCGATTGATGGCCGGCGCGTGGCTGGCGGGCATCGTCGGTGGCAGCGTGGTCGCGGTGCTGTCGGGCAGCGCAGCGGCGGCAGCGGCACGCTGGATCGAGATGCTGGCCTGATGACGCAGCGGTTCCGGATGCTGCAGTGATCGATAAGGCTGGCGCCACGCCTCTTATGGGCCGTGATCGACTGGCGCAGTTGCGTCTGCCGGCGTAGCTACCGCGCGTTCAATGCACCGCGGCGCCAGCGCGCGCCACGTCGACGCCGTGCCGGATGTTGCCCAGCAGCGCCATGAACTCGTCCAGGCCCACCGGGTGGCCCAGCAAGTAGCCCTGTGCGAGGTCGCAGCCACGTTCGCGCAGGATTTCGAACTGGTCGAGCTTCTCCACGCCCTCGGCAACGACCACGATGTTGAGCGAATGCGCCATCGCGATGATTGCCGTGGTGAGCGCCACGTCGTCGGGGTCGCGTGGGATGTCGGCAACGAAGCTGCGATCGATCTTGACGCCATCCACGGGCACGCGTCGCAGATGGCTCAGCCCCGAAAAGCCGGTGCCGAAATCGTCCAGCCACACCTTCACGCCCATGACGCGCAATTGCGCGAGCAGGTTGCTGGCGTGCACCTCGTCGCTGATCACCGTGGTTTCGGTCAGTTCGATATGCAGCTGGTGCGCCGAAAGCCCGGTGTCGCGCAGGCAATCCTCGACGGACGCACGCAGGTCGCCGCTTCGCAGCTGACGCGGCGACACATTGACCGATACGAACAGCGGTTCCTCGTTGCCCGGCCGCGCCTTCTGCCACAACACCGCATCGCGACATGCCGCGCGCATCACCTGCGGACCGAGCGTGTCGATCAGGCCGCTCTGCTCGGCCACTTCGATGAACACCGACGGCGATATCAGTCCCTGCTGCGGATGCTGCCAGCGCAGCAGCGCCTCGGCACCGACCATCTTGCGATCGTGCACACGGTAGACCGGCTGGTACGCAAGACTCATTTCACCGCGCTCCCACGCGCCGCGCAGTTCCTGCTCGATCTGCTCGCGCCGCTCCACGGCCTGGTCGATGGCGCGGCTGTAGAAGCGGTAGCAGCTCTTGCCCGCCTGTTTCGCCTGGTACATCGCGATGTCGCCGTTTTTCATCAGTGCGGTTGCGCCGGATGCGTCGTCGGGGAACAGCGTGACACCGATCGACGTACCCAGAAACACCTGCCGTCCGTGCGTCAGGATCGGCTCGCCCAATGCGCTTACCAGAGCCTCGGCGAGGCGACTGGCGGCCGCGCGCATGTCGCCACTTCGCGCGGGGCAGGCCTGCATCAGGATCACGAACTCGTCGCCACCGAAACGCGCAAGCAGTGCGTCCGCGCCGCCGTGCCGCGTCACGGTTTCCCCGATGCGGCTGGCGAACTGCAACAGCACCTCGTCGCCGGCGTCGTGACCAAGCGTGTCGTTCACGCGCTTGAAATCGTCGATATCGGCAAACAGCAGCGCGAGCTGGCGTCCGCCTTCGTGCAGTTTCAACAGCCGCTCGTCCAGGATTTCCCGGAACGCCAGCCGGTTCGCAAGCCCGGTCAGTGCATCCGTATAGGCCATGCGCCGGATCTCGCGGTCATGCCGCGCCACCGACTGGCTCATGCGGCCGAATGCGCGCACCAGGTCGCCGACCTCGTCCGCACGCGTGCTTGCGGGCATCGCCGCATCGAAGCGCCCGGATTCGATCTCGCGGGCGGAATCGGCAAGCTGGCGGATCGGCGTGACCAGCAAGCGCTGGATCAACCACAGCATCATCGCGCTGAGCGCGAGCAGTGCAGCGCTCAGCACGCCGACCCAGACCAGCTGGCGCTGGCCGAGGCGGTCTAGTTGCGCATGCAATTGCACGACCGCCTCGTCCTGCTGCTGGCGCAGTTCGTTGAGGTCATAGCCGATACGCACGCCGCCGAGCCGCTGCGGGCCGATCATGATCGGCGCGGATACGTCCATAACCCCGCTGCCGGCCTGCACCTCGGTGCGCGACGCCGAGATCGCGCGCTTCGCGAGGGCGTCCTTCATCTGCATGCCGTAGGTCGGTATCGCCTCGCTGCCGTCGTGTACGACGTTGCCATCGGCGTCGTACACGATCACATAGCGCGTGCCCGGCTGACGAAGCGCGGAGCGGCTCAGCGTACCCACTGCGTCCAGGTCGAAGTAGTACAGCGGATTGCTCAGCGACTCGGCCAGTTGCGCGATCACCGCTTCGCCGCGGCGGCGTACCGTCTGGCCCGCCATGTCGTCCATCGTCGCGCGGCTCACGCCCTCGACCGCCGCGTGCATGCTCTGCTGCCGGTTCCATAGCAACGCCATGAGCGCGAGCACGACCAGAAGCGCCAGCGCCATCATCCCAAGGAATTTGGCCTGCAGGCCGTAACGCAGATTCATTCGACGTCGACCCGCACGCGCGCGATGCCCGTCGCCAGGTGGGACAGGTCACGCTCACTGTCGGCATCGAACGGCAGGAAGCGCGTGGTGCGGAAGAACTCGCGGAGCGCGGGACCGGCCTGCGGATCCTGCGCCGCCTGCAGCAGCACTTCGCGAAGGCGGGCGGTGATGCGTGGCTCCAGCCCTCCGCGCACGAGTTCGACGGCGCGCGGGTACTCGCGCGTGCGACCAATGACCATGAAGTCACGTCGGAATGCAGCGGGCATCCGCTTCGGATTGACCCAGTCCAGATGGCTCATCACGCCCACATCGACCAGGCGCTTGTGCACCCACGTGGAAATGTTGAGCTCGGATTGTGCGAACACGTAGCCGACCGTGTCCGACTCCACGCGCTCGGTGGGCGAAAGCAGGATCTCCAGCGAGAACCCGCGTGCGAGCAGTTCCGATGCCGGCGCGAAGTACGCACTGGTCGAGGAAGGCCGCTGGAATGCGACGCTATGGCCCGGCAGGTCCGCCAGTGCACGCAGGCCGCTGTCGCGCCGCGCGAAGAACACGCTGTGGTAATGACTGACGCCCTCGCGCTCCGTGAGCAGCAGTGGACGCGCGCGGGCGCGCTGTTGGAGCAGTACTGCCGTGCCCGCGGTTTCGGTCACCCAATCGACCCGGCCGCGGCGCAGGTAGCTCGCCATCTGTTGGGGGTCGCGCGCCATGAGGACACGGCCTTCGCGGATTCCGACATCGGCCATGCGCGGCACGACGTAATCCAGCAGTGGCTTCAGCTGCTCGTAATGCGCCTTCGGGTCGTCGCTGATGCGCCCCAGGACGAGCACGTCGTGCCCATCAGCCAGCGCCGGACGGGCAAAGGCCGCGAGAGCCAGCAGGGCGGCGGCAAAGCGCAACAGATGGGTGGTCACGGCTCGGTACTGCTGGAGGGACGCCGCAGACTAATCGAAAACAGGAAAAGTGTTTGGATTTTGTGATGACCGGCGAACGCTTAGGGTCAACGGTCCCGGCCTGCCAGCATCGCCATGCGCTGCGCGTCGGCCAGCACGCCGCGAATCAGACGCACCTCGCGCTCGTCCATGTCAGCCCGCAGGAAGATCCGGCGAAGCTTGCGCATCGCTGCGTCCGGCGTGCGGCCCTTGTGGAAATCGATCGCGTCCAGCGTCTCACCCAACTGCGCGAACATCCCTTCCAGCTGCGCATGCGAGGCCGGCGGGTCACGGGGCTCACGCTCTGCCGGGACCGGCGTGGCGATTGCCGACAGCATTGCGAGGCGAAGTTCGTAGCTCAGCACCTGCACTGCCGCGGCAAGGTTGAGCGAGCTGTATTCCGGGTTGGCGGGGATATGTACCGCCGCGTGGCACAGCTGCAACTCGGCGTTCTCCAGACCCGTGCGCTCGCGCCCGAATACCACTGCGACCTCCGCGCCCGCTGACGCCGCCGTGCATGCGCGCGCGGCGGCCGCGCGCGGCTCGAGCTCCTCCAACGCGATTCGCCGACTGCGCGCGGTGCAGCCCAGGACGAGCTGGCAGTCCGCGACGGCCTCGGCCAGCGTCGGGAAGACCGCGGCATCGGCAAGGACGTCGTCAGCACCGGCCGCGAGTGCGTAGGACTCGGCGTTCGGCGCCTTTTCCGGCGCGACGAGCACCAGCCGCGACAGGCCCATGGTCTTTATTGCGCGCGCGGCCGAGCCGATGTTGCCGGGGTGCTGTGTGCCGACGAGGATGATGCGCAGCCGCGACGCGAGCGAACGGTTGCTCGCCTCGGCTGCCGCCATGCAAGCCGCATCGGATGCCGGATCGGCGCCGGGTTCGGTGAAATCCTGGGTCATGGTGCAATGGTAAACTCCGCGCCCCCGGCCACGCTCTGCCGTGCCACTGCCGGGCGCTCTTTACTCCGGTCAGCCGTTCCCTCCCCTCTCTTTCGAGGCCTTCGCCCATGCAGAAACC
>CADCUA010000679.1 GCA_902805755.1 uncultured Lysobacter sp. | reverse complement strand
CAGGCTGCAGTGGCAGGCCGGGCGATACGTATCTGCTGAAGACATGCGCTGCCAGCAGATGAGCCTGTGTGCTCGCGCTCACAGGTGGCCGTGCGCGGCGGTGCAGCACGTTGTGGGCGGGATCACGCGGAGGCGCGGTGTCGTCAGCGCAGGTGCGACCGATGCACGAAGCGGACAAAAAAATTACCGCGCGCCGTTCCCGGCGCGCGGTATTCGCTACTTGCGCATCAATGCAGAGCGCGGATCAACGCGTATACAGCAGGCGGTTCGGGGAGCCGGTGCCGATCGAGTACACGCGGCCCGTGGTCGCGTTGTTGGTCAGCCAGCTCTTGACGGTCGACGGCGAGGACGACGGGTAGCGCTGCAGGTACAGCGCCGCGGCGCCGGCCACGTGCGGGGACGCCATCGAGGTGCCGCTGATCGTGTTCGTGGCCGTGGTGCTCGTGTGCCACGCCGAACGGATCGAGCTGCCCGGAGCGAAGATGTCGAGGCAGCTGCCGTAGTTCGAGAACGAAGAGCGGTAATCATTCGACGACGTCGAGCCCACCGTGTATGCACCCGAGGCGCGCGCCGGCGAGTAGTTGCAGGCATTCGAGTTGTCGTTGCCCGCAGCCACAACAACCGTCACGCCTGCGGCGTTGAGATTGTTCACCGCGGTGTCGACTGCCGAGGAGGCGCCGCCGCCCAGGCTCATGTTCGCGACGGCCGGTTTGACGTGGTTGTAGCGCACCCAGTCGATGCCTGCGATCACACCCGAGTTGCTGCCCGAACCTGCGCAGTCGAGCACGCGTACCGGCACCGGGCGTGCCGACTTCGCGATGCCCCAGGTGGCGCCAGCGACGGTGCCGGCGACATGCGTGCCATGGCCGTTGCAGTCATTCGAACCGCGCCCATCGTTGATCGCGGTGTAGCCGCTCAGCACACGTCCGCCGAAGTCCTGATGGCTGGCAAGGATGCCGGTGTCGATGATGTAGGCACGAACGCCGGAGCCCGTGTAGTCATAGACATACGAACCGTTAAGCGGAAGCGCACGCTGGTCGCTGCGATCCAGGCCCCAGGTAGCGCCGCTCTGCGTGGCGCTGACGGATACCTTCGCATCTTCTTCGATGAATGCGACGCGCGGATCCTTCAGCATCCGGGCGACCGTCTGTTCCGAGGCGCGCACGGAGAAGCCCTGCAGCGCATGACCATAAACGCGCTCGACATCGCCGCCGTGGCGCGACGCGAGATCGACCGCGGCATTCTGCGCTGCGATCGCAAGACCCTTTTCGCGCCCGGCGCCAGCGGCGGCCGGCAGGCGATCGGGGTTGAATACAACGATGTACTGCCCTTCGATGCGGTTTTTTTCCGCCCGGACAAAATCGCCTGCAACCGCAGCGGAAGAACACAGGGCCGTAGAAACGGCCAGTACAAGGGCGCGCTTGCTGATCATGAACTGGAAACTCCAAAAGGGTTGATGGGACGGAATCGGCCGGTCCGTCATTGGACCGCCCGTGCCACGCCGACCAACCCCGGCGACACGCCGGATGCGTGGCGGGACCGACATTTGGAGTGCCGCCAGATGCTGTCAACAACATCGCAACAAGCGG
>CADCUA010000678.1 GCA_902805755.1 uncultured Lysobacter sp. | reverse complement strand
TCGAATTCCGCGACGGTCGCGTGGAACTCGGCGCGGGCCAGATGTACGTGGTCCCGCGCGGCGTCGAGCATCGCCCGAGCGCGGTCGACGAGTGCCGCATCATGCTGGTGGAACCGCGTGGCGTGGTGAACACCGGCAATGCGGGCGGCACCTATACGGCCGAGAACGACGTCTGGGTCTGAGTAGTTCGTATGGGGCGCTGAATTCGAGCACGGCATCCTTGCGGGACTCGATCATCAGCCGATAGAAACATCGCGTAGCTGCCACGCCGATCCGCAGCGTGGTTTCAGCACCCGATAGCCGAACCATGCCGTGATCGCCAGTCACGCACTCTTTCGCATTGCGAGCGCCAAGCTGCTGACCCGTGCGGCATGCAGGTCCTCACCGCTTCGTAAACAGGTTCGCGCGTGGTGGTGCAGCGTGGAAGCAGCGGCCGCCGATGGCATGCGACAGACACTTCCATCGCCGGGCGCTTCCGAACTCCTGCGCGATCAGGGCTTGCCCGGCGTCTGCACCGGCGCATCACCAACACTGCCGGTGTCGGGCACTGCTTCCGATGGAGCCTCCACGGGCGCGCCGGTCGGACCCACCGGCGGCAGCGCCGGCTCGACGGGCACGGCCGCTCGCGGCGCGAAGCCGAAGCGGTCTTCGGAACGCGCCGACACGATCATGCGCACCATGTTGAGCGGCACGATCAGTTCCAGGTCCACGCGCTGGCCTTGCGCGTCGCGCCCGTCCAGCGTCATCTCGACGAACGAGCCGCCGGTATCGACCTCGCGGCAGGCGACATGCGGACCCGTCGGACCTTCGAGCAGGTAGGCCTTGATCGCATCGCCCAGCACCTCGAGCGCCTGGGGGTGGAAGTACACCGCGTAACCGTTGCCGTCGCTCATTGCATCGCCCTGTTCAAAATGGATTTGCGTGCGCCGCCTCAGCGCAGCTCGATGCGCAGGGCCGCTGCGGCCTCGCGCGCCTTCGCACGCGCGTCCGCGACATCGCTGCCCAGCGCGAGCGTCACCGCGACACGCCGCCGGCCTTCCACGCGTGGCTTGCCGAACAGCCGCAACTGCGTGTCGGGCCCGGCAAGCGCGGCGGCGACGTCGTGGAACACCGGCACGCCCGATCCTTCCGCCAGCACCGCGCATGATGCCGCCGTGCCCGACAGCGCCACTGCACCGTCTGCGCCTGCATGCACGGGAAGCCCGAGAATTGCTCTCGCATGCAACGCAAACTCGCTCAAACTCTGCGAGGCAAGTGTGACCAGCCCGGTGTCATGGGGCCGTGGCGAGACCTCGCTGAACCAGACCTCGTCGCCGCGCACGAACAGCTCCACGCCGAACACGCCCCAGCCACCGAGCTCATCGGTGATGCGTCGTGCGATGTCCTGCGAGCGCGCAAGCGCCTGCGCGCTCATCGGCTGCGGCTGCCAGCTCTCGCGGTAGTCGCCGTCGCGCTGCAGATGCCCGATCGGCTCGCAGAACGTAGTGCCGCCGGCATGGCGCACGGTCAGCAGCGTGATCTCGTATTCGAAATCGACGAATCCTTCGACGATCACGCGCCCGGCGCCTGCACGGCCGCCGGTCTGCGCGTA
>CADCUA010000677.1 GCA_902805755.1 uncultured Lysobacter sp. | reverse complement strand
GCGAAGCCGGCAAGAAGGATGAGCAGGAGATGTTCTTCGAGGCGACGGAAGAGCATCGTGCAGCGGGCCAGCTGGTGCTGCCGGATCTTCTTAAAACCGACGTGACCTCCGACCAGTTCACCGGACGCGCGAAGGTGCTCAAGGAGCTGATCGAGCACCACGCCGGGGAAGAAGAAAAGGAAATGTTTCCCATCGCGCGCAAGCTGATGGACAAAGCTCAGTTGCAGCAGCTGGGCGAGCTGATGATGGAGCGCAAGCAGGAACTGATGTCGGGCGGCCTGCAGATGCTGGAGCAGCTCAAGCCGACCATGCCGTCCGCGCAGAGCCCCACGCAGGTGCTGCAGTAAGCGACAGCGCGGTAAATCTTCCAGCGCGCAAGACGCAAACGGCCCGGGATTCCCGGGCCGTTTGCGTTCAAGTCACGCCCGACCGCGGCTCAATGCAGGCCGATCGTCGCGCCTTGCAGCTGTTTTTTCCCATCGACCAGATCGGTCCACACCAACTGCACGCCGTCGGCCGTGGCCGCCATGCGCGGCAGACCGGTGCCACGACCGCGCCCCTGCAGGCGCGCGACCTCAAGCTTCTGCTCGATGCGGCCCAGATCCGGCGTCAAGCGTGCCAGCCACAGGCTCTGGCCGCGGTCGTCCTCGCGCAGCCAGCTGGCCCACGCACGGCCTCCATCCAGCATCACGTCCACGCGCCCGAGCACGGCCGCGCCTTCGTCCAGCGTCAGCGGCGTGGCAAACGTGTCGCCGGCGTCGGTGCTGCGCGCAAGCTTCACCATCGGCGTGTCGTTCGTGCCCGCCGTGTACCACGCGGTGAGCACCTGCTCGCCATCGGCCGCGACCGCGGGGCCATTGACCGGGCAGGCCGGCATCTTCCAGCGGTCGGCATGCACCATGCGCGGCGCGGTCCATGCCGCGTCCTGCAGGCGCGTGGCGGCGATGTCGCGGATTTCGTCCGGCGTGCGGTCGCGATAGACCAGCAAGGCCCCGCGCGCGGTCGGTGCGATGTCGGTCTGGCAGCAGTCGCAGGTGGACGCGTCCAGTTGCTGCTCGTCGTGGCGCTGCAGTGACGCATCGAACGTGGCTGCGCGCAGCGTCATCATCCCGCCGCCGTGCTCGCCATGGCCGCCGCCGGTGTCGCGGCCGTCGAGCCAGGCCACGCCAACGCGGTCACGCGCGGCCGGCCACAGTGAAACGAAGCCGTGCTCGGTCGGGGTGCCGTCGGTGTTGACCGCGACCGGCTTCGACCAGCTTGCGCCGCCGTCGTTCGAGCGCGAGAGCACGACGTCGTAGGCGTACGGTGCGGCGGCGGTCTTGCGCAGCCAGTGCGCCCACAACGCGCCATCGGCCGTCGCCTGCAGATGCGGCGTGTCGGCCCAGTTCACGAACCAGTCGCTGCCCTGCGCGATCGTGCGCGGCGCGGACCACGCACCGCCCGCAAAGCGTGCGAACCGCAGCACATGGCCGGGCGCGCCCGGTTCGATCCACGCCAGCAGCAGGCTGCCATCCGGCGCGCGCACCAGGTCCGGCTGCGAGGCCTCCTTCTCGGGTGGCAACGACCACGGCTGCACGGTCAAGCGTGCCGG
>CADCUA010000676.1 GCA_902805755.1 uncultured Lysobacter sp. | reverse complement strand
ACGTGTGCTCTTCCGATCTAGGGGCGCCATTGCGTCGACCTCGACCCATGCAAGCGCGCTGGCAGGCATGCTCGGTTCGAATGCGTCTTCGGGATCCTGCACCACGGCACGGCCTCCGCACGCCTTGATCGCCTGCAGCCCTGCAGTGCCGTCGTTAAGCGCGCCGGTCATCACCAGCCCGACCACGTCCCGGGTGCGCGTCAGTGCGGCAGAGCGGAACAGGGGGTCGATAGCGGGACGGGTGTGGTGTTCCTTCGGGCCTTTGCACAACCGTATGACGGGGCCGTCGACCAGCATGTGGTGGTCTGGAGGTGCGACGTAGATTTTCCGCGACCGTATGACCTCACCATCGTGCGGATGCACTGCAGGCCGCTGGCCCTTTGCTTCAAGAAGCCGGGGCAGAACGCTTTTATGCGCTCCGACGTGCAGCACGATAAGAACGGGCGCTTCAAAGTCGGCAGGCAATCCGGCGACCAGGCGCTGGAGGGCGTCGACGCCTCCGAGCGATGCTCCCGCGACAACAAGAGGACTGGACCGCATCCGTGGCACCCGCTCGTGCATGAAGTGAGCAGACTCCGCGAAGACGTGTGTCCGCCGCGTTCAAGCAGCAGGAGCATACGAGGCTGTCGGTGGTGGTTGTGCCGGGCTTCGCGCACGCCTTGACGCGCGTGGCCTTTCCTGGGTTACGGACGGAGTGTGCTCGAAGAAGCAATTTGAGTGCGTCTTGGGGTTTCTCAGAAGCCGGAACACTTCATGCACGCTGAGGCCAGGTGAGCAGGCCCGCCCGGAACATCACACTCGAAAGGTCGAGGCGAGCCTGCACGCGCCGGCTCCGAAGCGGACCCGTGCTGATCGACACCAGCGTGTTGGTAAGCCTCAGCTGCAACGGCGTCGCATTGTGATCGGCGCAAGGTGTCCTGATGTCGGATGCGCCGGCCTCCCATCGCGCTCGCAGTCCTCGTGCTGCGTCGTTTTGCATGACGGCTGGTGCGAGCAGGCGAGTCGCGACCCGGTGCGCAGGACCCTGGGGCGTGGGGGCGGAGTGTCAGTGGCCAGTGCCTGGCGCTCAAAGGCCCGCTGCACGCGGCAGCCGCTATCCGCGCGCCGCGACCGCGCGGCGGGTTCGCGCAGCAATGGTGGCTTGCGTACGAGGGTGTCGCGGTCTACGCGGGAGGCCCCGGGGCTGGGACCGCTCGCGAGGCCTGCTCCGCACGCACGCATCACGGATCGCGTGCGCTGCGGCACCGGGCTCCACGCAGGGAGCCCACGAGCCCTCCGCGAGGGGCGTGAGTCCTGTGCACCGACAGCGGCTCAGCCCTGCGGCCGCCCGCTGCGACACCTGCTGACGCCCGCGCTTACCGCGGCGGGCGCGGCTTGAAGCCGGGGCGACCGCCGGGGCCGCCGGCACCCGGTCCGCGTGGACCACCCGGACGGGGACCGGGCGGGCGGCCACCCGGTGCGCCACGGTCGCCCGAGGAACGAGGGGCCGAGCCGCGTCCGCCCTGCATGTCCTCAGGGGCGGCGCGGCTGAGCTGCAGCTGCTGGCCGGCCACGCGCACGCGCTTGAGGTGGTCCATGATTTCGCGCGGCATGCCTTCCGGCAGGTCGACCAGGCTGTAGGCATCGCGGATGTCGACGCGGCCGATGAAGCGGCTTTCGAGTTCCGCTTCGTTCGCGATCGCGCCGACGATATTGCCCGGCTTCACGCCATGGGCGTGGCCCACTTCAATGCGGAATGTCTCCATGCCGACGTCGCTGTCGTTGCGCGGCGCGGCGTCGCGCTGTGGCATGTGCTCGCGCGGTGCAGGCGCGTCGTCGAAGAACGCTTCGGCCGCATTCACCGGCGGTGCGCTGTGCTCGCGCGGAGCTGCATCCTCATACGCCTGCGTGGCGCGTGGCGTGCTGTCGTAGTCCTGTGTCGGCCGCGGCGGGCGCGGTGCGCTGTCGTAGGCCTGCGCAGGACGGGGCGGGCGCGGTGCGTTGTCATAGGTCGATGTTGCGCGCGGCGGACGCGGCGCATCATTGCGTGGGCCGCGCTCGTCGTTGCGGAACGGTGCACGCCCGCGCTCGCGACTGTCGTCGCGTGGACGTTCGTATGCGGCGGAGTTGCTGCGCGCGGCGCGCAGCTGGTCGTCGGTCGCCTTGAGCAGCAGCGGCATATCGCCCTGCACCAGCTTTGCGAGCGCCGCGGCGATCTCGATCGCGGGCACGTTGCGCTCGGATTCGAAGCGCTCGATCAGCTCGCGGTACATGCCCAGGTCGCCGCCATTGAGCGCGTCGCCGATGCGGTCGAGGAACTTGTTGACCCGGCGCTCGTTCACCGATTCGACGGTGGGCAGCATCATCGGTTCGATCGGCTGGCGCGTGGCACGTTCGATCGCCCGCAGCATCGCGCGCTCGCGCGGCGTCACGAACAGGATCGCCTCGCCCTTGCGTCCCGCGCGGCCCGTGCGGCCGATGCGGTGCACATAGCTTTCGGTGTCGTGCGGGATGTCGTAGTTCAGCACGTGGCTGATGCGGTCCACGTCGAGTCCGCGTGCGGCGACGTCGGTCGCGACCAGCACGTCGATCTTGCCGTCCTTGAGGTTCTGGATCGTCTTCTCGCGCTGCGCCTGCTGCACGTCGCCATTGATCGCCGCGGCCGAAATGCCCCGCGCCTGCAGCTTTGACGCCAGCTCGTCGGTGCCCAGCTTCGTGCGCGCGAATACGATCATCGCGTCAAACGGTTCGGCCTCGAGGATGCGCGTGATCGCATCGAGCTTGTTGACGCCGCTCACCGACCAGTAGCGCTGGCGGATGTTGGCCGCCGTCGTGGTCGTGGACTTGATCGCGATCTCGATCGGATCCTTCAGATAGGTCTGCGCGATGCGCCTGATCGGCGGCGGCATCGTGGCGGAGAACAGCGCGACCTGGCGTGTTTCCGGCGTGCGCTTGATCACCGCTTCGACGTCGTCGATGAAGCCCATGCGCAGCATCTCGTCGGCTTCGTCGAGCACGAGGCAGCGCAGTTGCGAGATGTCCAGCGAGCCGCGCTGCAGGTGATCGATCACGCGTCCCGGCGTGCCCACGACGACATGCACGCCGCGCTTGAGCGCCTGCAACTGCGGGTAGTAGCTCTGGCCGCCGTAGATCGGCAGTACATGGAAGCCGGGCAGGTGGGTCGCGTATTTCTGGAACGCTTCGGCGACCTGGATGGCGAGCTCGCGCGTCGGCGCGAGTACCAGCGCCTGCGGCTTCTGCTGCGACGGATCGATGCGCGCCAGGATCGGCAGCGCGAACGCCGCGGTCTTGCCGGTGCCGGTCTGCGCCTGGCCGAGGACGTCGCGACCTTCAAGCAACGGCGGGATCGTCGCGGCCTGGATGGGTGAGGGGGATTCGTATCCCACGTCGCTCAGCGCGCGCAGCAGCGGCTCGGAAAGCGCGAGATCGGTGAATTTGATGGAGGTAGAAGGCGCTTCGGCGCTCATGGGCAGGTCTCTCGGGGCGCCGGCGCAGGCCGGTCGGTCGTTGTCGACAGTGTAATAGGGGGCTGAACGGCCAGCGTGTGCGCGGCGTATGTCCCGCGTGATGGAGCGTTGTAGCGGGTACGCGTGGTGCAATCGGTCGGGACCGGTCCGCAGTGCGATGCTTACCGACCGCGCGTTGCGATCCAGCGGTCCAGGCGGTTTGCGAAAGCCTGCCGGTCACGTGCATGGAACGGCGCGGCGCCGCCGGTCTGCACGCCCGCGCCGCGCAGCTCGTCCATGAAGCTGCGCATCGAAAGGCGTTCGCCGATGCTGTCGGCGGAATAGGGTTGGCCGCGTGGATCGATCGCGATCGCGCCCTTGCCGAGCACGAGCGCGGCGAGCGGGATGTCCTGCGTGATAACCAGGTCGCCGGCGCGGACCGCTTCGACGATGGCGCTGTCGGCGGCGTCCGGCGTGGCAGGCACCTGCATGGCTCGAACCCAGGCGGGACCGTTCAGTCGCAGCCACTGGTTCGCAACGAACGTGGCCGGGACGCGCGCACGCTCGGCCGCGCGGACGACGATCTCGCGGATCGCCACGGGGCAGGCGTCGGCATCCACCCAGATGCGCGGCGACGCGTCCTCCATGGCGGAGGCGGCAGTACTCAGCCTTGCGTCGGCGCGTTTCCGCCGGTGCCGGCGCCGCTGCCGTTGTCGCCGTCGGATGCCGGCTTGTTCGCCTGCTTCTTGGCGAGTTTCTCGTCCTGCTTCTTCTTCTTGGCGATCTCGCGCTGGCGCTTTTCGAACGAATAATTGGGCTTTGCCATTGGCGCGGACTCCTGGAGGGCCGCCCAGTCTAGGCCATCGGCCGCCACGGATGGGTTCAGGACCTTCAACGCGTTCACTGCCGGCTGGCTAGGATCGGCTTTTCCGTGCGGGTCCACGCATGCTCAAGCTTCATCACCTCGACCGTTCCCGCTCGCAACGCGTGCTGTGGCTGCTGGAGGAATTGCAGCTTCCGTACGAGCTGGTGCGCTATTCGCGCGACCCGAAGACGCTGCTCGCGCCGGCTGCGCTGCGCGATGTGCATCCGCTCGGCAAATCGCCGGTGCTGGAGGACGGCGACCGCGTCATTGCCGAATCCGGCGCGATCCTGGAATACCTGGTGGAGCGCTTCGACCACGAGGGCGCATTCGCACCGCGCGACGAGGAAGAGCGCCTGCGATACCGCTACTGGATGCATTACGCGGAAGGCTCGGCGATGCCGCCGCTGCTGATGACGCTCGTATTCACCCGGCTCAAGCAGGCGCCGATGCCGTTCTTCGTGCGGCCGATCGCACGTCGCGTGGCGGATGGCGCGCTGCGCGGTTACATCGCGCCGCAGGTGCGCCTGCATATGGACTACGTCGAGCGCGAGCTGGCGCGTTCGACATGGCTGTGCGGCACGCGGATTACGGCGGCCGATATCCAGATGAGCTTCCCTCTCGAAGCGGCGACCGCGCGCGGCGGCGCGCAGGGCCGGCCGAATATCGAGGCCTTTCTTGAACGCATTCGTGCGCGCCCCGCGTACCAGCGTGCGCTGGCACAGGCCGGCGTCACCGAGCCCCTCGCCTGAGGAGACACCATGCAAGGCTTGCGATTCGACAACAGCTTCCTTCGTGAACTGCCCGGCGACCCGCAGCAGGGCGGGCGCGTG
>CADCUA010000675.1 GCA_902805755.1 uncultured Lysobacter sp. | reverse complement strand
CCTGCTGCGGCGTTTCCCGGACCTGCACGCGACCTGCATCGACTTCAGCCCCGCGCAGCTGGAGGCCGCGCGCGACAACCTCGGCAGCAAGCCCTGGCTGCAGGACCGCTACACGCTGCAGCAGGCGGACGCGAGCGACCTGCCGTTCGAGCCACGCAGTTTCGATGCGGCGTTCCTGTGCTGGGTGCTCGAGCATGTGCCCTCCCCCGCGCGCGTGCTCAGCGAAGTGCGACGCGTGCTGTCGCCCGGCTCGGTGGTGTACGCGACCGAAGTCATGAACGCCTCGTTCCTGCTCGATCCGTATTCGCCGAACGTGTGGCGCTACTGGATGGCGTTCAACGATTTCCAGATCGATTCCGGCGGCGATCCGTTCGTCGGCGCGAAGCTCGGCAACCTGCTGCTGGCCGGCGGCTTCCACGAGGTCAGCACCGAGATCAAGACGTTCCACTTCGACAACCGCGAGCCCGGGCAGCGCAAGACGATGATCGCGTTCTGGGAGGAGCTCCTTCTGTCGGCAGCCGACCAGCTGGTGTCAGCCGGCAAGGTCACCGAGGAGATCGTCGCGGGCATGCGCCGCGAGATGCACCAGGTGCAGAACGATCCGAACGCCGTGTTCTTCTATTCGTTCGTGCAGGCGCGCGCGGTCGTTTACTGAGTGGGCTACATGAAGACGTCGACGCACGCGGGCCACCGCAACGCGACGACTGCCTCGCGGTACGGATGGAAGACGAAGAGTCCGGCCTGCGCTGCCGCTTGGCTCAGCGCGACCCCGCCTCGCCAACGGCCACAGGGCATTGCGACGAAACCGGCACTGTTGCCACGCTGACGCGATGGCGAAAGACCTGACCTGCGCGGTCGAGTTGGCTCAGCGATGGAAGAAATCCACCTTGCCGTCGTCCAGGTCGTAGCGCGCGCCGACAATCATCAGCTTGCCGGCGGCGATCGGGTCTTCGATCAACTTGCCGGAGATCTTCAGCTTCTCGACCACGTTGACGACGTTGCGGCGTACCGCGTTATCCAGCCAGTCGCCCTTGTCGCTACGCGCGCTGATCGCGGCCGGGAGGATGGGCTGCACCATGTTGCCGATCGCGCCGGGGAAACCCGTCCCGTCCTTGACGACCGACACCGCCGCTGCAACCGCGCCGCAGCGCTCGTGCCCCATCACCACGACCAGTGGCACGCCGAGTTCGGCGATCGCGTATTCGATGCTGCCCAGCCCTTCCTGCGAGACCGTGTTGCCAGCGACGCGAACGATGAACAGGTCACCCAGTCCCTGGCCGAACAGCGCCTCGGGCGGAACGCGCGAATCCGAGCAGCTCACCAGCACCGCGAACGGCGTCTGCGTTTTCGCAATTTCCAGCCGACGCTTGCGGTTACGCGGCAGTGGCGGCAGCTTGTCGGCGAGGAACAGATCGTTGCCTTCGACAAGCTTCGCCAGCGCCTGCTGCGGTGTCAGCGACGGGCTGGCGCCGGCCGCTCGGGCCGCGTGTGCCTGCGAGGACAGCGCCAGGCCGGATGCGCCCAGTGCACCCACTGCAGCCCCGCGAACGGCCGCGCTGCCCAGCCATGGCGCCGCCGCTGCGGCGCTGGTGCACGCGCACATGGCCCGCAACGCGCGACGACGGGCAAGCGATGGATGCGTTTCGTTGGACATGGCGCGGGTCCTCGATGGCTTCGGGATCGACCGGTGCCGCATTGGCGTCATGTATCCGCAGGCGCCCGGATGACATCGATCCTCGCATGCGGTGCAGCGTTGGCAGTCGACATGCTGTTCACCGGCGCGCGCCGGCGCGAGGTGCAAGCGCGGTGTCGTCCTGCAGTGCCAGGCGCCTGCCGGCTATTGCCTCGCGTCCTGCAACCGCGCCTCGTCGAAGCGCGCCGGTGTCCAGATGCGCCGCCACATCGCTGCGAGTCGCCCGGATGCGGCCTCGCGCGGCCACTCCAATTGGCGCGGGGGGATCGCCTGCCATCCGTCCTGCGTGCGTCGCGCCATCGCGAACCGGAATGAATAGTCCGGCTCGGACCCCATACGCAGGTCGCTGAGCACAAGCTCGCCACGGTGCTGCGTGGCCTTCATGAAGCCGCGGTTGAACCACTGCAGTTCGCGCACCGCTGGCGTCTCGCGGACTTCGGCGAGCGCCTGCACATCGGACGGATAAGCGGTGAAGCGCATCGGTCCGCGATCGGCCACCAGCGAACGCTCGCCCTCGACGAAACCTTCGGGCGTCATCGCGACCACGCGCCACAGCAGCGTGTTGAACGGCATCGGCACGGAAAAACGCGGCGCGTCGTGCAGGCCGATCGCGGCGAGTGAGCGTTCGGCCTCGCGCTCGACCAGGCTCTTGGCCACCAGCGACCACGCAAGATATGAGCTGCTCAACACAAGGCCCGCCACCAGCACCCGCGTCGCGCGTCGGGACTCGCGCGCGAACCATGCAAACACGCACGCGGCCAGCAGCCAGATCGTGTAGAGCGGATCAATGATGAAGACGCTGGACCACATGACCGGCGGCGGCCTGAGCGGCCACAGCAGCTGCGTGCCGTAGACGGTGAACGCATCGAGCAGCGGGTGCGTGACCAGCGCCAGCTGCATCGCCCAGAACCAGCGCCGGGGCGATTGCGCTACACGCCCGCCGCGCCGTTTGCACCACGCCCAGATCGCCCATGCCACCCATGGCAATACGAGCAGCGAATGACTGAGGCTGCGATGCCAGGTCATGTGATTTACCGGATCATCGGTCAGCCATGCGACCGGCAACACATCGAGATCCGGCAGCGTGCCGAGTGCGGCGCCAGCCAGCAGGGCCGCACGCCGATGACCGGGCGGAGCGACGGCCGCGGCCAACGCGCCGCCCAGAACGATCTGTGTCAATGAGTCCATCCGCGAATGCTAACCGCCGCTTGTTGGCGCGACCGCTGTCGAGGGTTGCGGACAAAGCGCCGATGACCCGGCTTATGTCGACGCTGCGCAGGCGCCGCAGAACCGCGCCCAGCGCCCGGTTAACCGCTTTCGAATCCGACAGCCGCCACAATGCGCGCCCGTGGCCAAGCCTGTATCATGCGCGGCCATCCTTTTATCCGAATGCAGGGATATAGCCTCGATGTCCAGCTACCTGTTCACCTCCGAATCCGTGTCCGAAGGCCATCCGGACAAGATCGCCGACCAGATTTCCGATGCGGTGCTGGACGCGATCCTCGCGCAGGACAAGCGCGCGCGCGTGGCCTGCGAAACGATGGTGAAGACCGGTGCCGCGATCGTCGCAGGCGAAGTCACCACCTCGGCGTGGGTCGATATCGAAGGCCTGGCGCGCAAGGTCATCAACGACATCGGCTACGACAATTCCAATGTCGGCTTCGACGGCCACACCTGCGCGATCATCAATATGCTCGGCAAGCAGTCGCCGGACATCGCCGCAGGCGTGGACCGCACCAGCCCCGAGGAACAGGGCGCGGGTGACCAGGGCCTGATGTTCGGCTATGCCGTGAACGAAGCGCCGGAATTCATGCCGGCGCCGATCTATTACAGCCACCGTCTGGTCGAGCAGCAGGCGAAGGTGCGCAAGGACGGCACGCTGTCCTGGCTGCGCCCCGATGCGAAGTCGCAGGTCACGCTGCGCTACGACGGCGAGCACAAGGTCGCCGGCCTTGATGCGGTCGTGCTGTCGACCCAGCATGACCCGGACATCTCGCACAACGACCTCGTCGAGGCCGTCTACGAGCACGTCCTCAAGCCGGTACTGCCGGCCGAGTGGCTGGCGACGCTGCCGAAGAACAAGGTGCACATCAACCCGACCGGCATCTTCGTGATCGGCGGCCCGGTGGGCGATTGCGGCCTGACCGGTCGCAAGATCATCGTCGACACCTACGGCGGCATGGCGCGCCACGGTGGCGGTGCGTTCTCGGGCAAGGACCCGTCGAAGGTCGACCGCTCGGCCGCATACGCCGCGCGTTATGTCGCCAAGAACATCGTCGCCGCCGGCCTCGCCGACAAGTGCGAAGTGCAGGTCTCCTACGCGATCGGCGTGGCCGAGCCGACCTCGATCTCGGTCACCACGTTCGGCACCGGCAAGATCAGCGACGAGCAGATCGAGAAGCTGATCCGCGCGCACTTCGACCTGCGCCCGTACGGCATCGTCAAGATGCTCGACCTGATCCACCCGGTGTACCAGGCCACGGCGGCGTATGGCCACTTCGGCCGCGCGCCGGAGCAGGTCACGTACCGCGACCAGGGCGGCATGGAACACACCGCGACCGCGTTCTCGTGGGAAAAGACGGACAAGGCCGAGGAGCTTCGCAGCGCCGGCGGTCTGAAGTAAGAAACACGCGAACCCACCGCCGGCGGCCTTCCAGCATCGAAGTCGCTGCGCGGTACACGCGGGCCGTCCATCTGGGCGGCCCGTTCTGTTTTGGTCAGCTGCAAGGCCTGATACTCGCCCGCCTGCGTCTCTGACCCGCGATATGCGCTGCGGGTGCGATGCGGCCGCTCCTGCTAAGCCATGGATTTCCTGTTGTGACGAACCCGCACCTGCCCTGCACCTTGCCAGACGTCGATTCCACCGACCTGCTGGAAACCGCCACCGTTGAGCCACGTGGCGCCGCGCCCGAACGCGTGCGCAGCGCGATCGAGTTGCTGGAGGCGATCGCGACCGACCGCGCCGTGCTCGATACGCTGCCGGACGAGGACCGTGTTCGCCTGCATCGCGCCGTCGCGCGCGTGCATTCGCCCGAGCGACGCCAGAAGCGGCAGAAGACGAAGACGCTGGTGCGCCAGCGCAATGCCGAGCTGGCGCGTCGCACCGAAGCGCTGCTCGACAGCACGGGCATACGCGAGCTGCGCCGCAAGCCGGTGTTCACGACCCCGAACTGCTTTCCCCCGACCTCTGCAGGCGGTCATCTCGCGCTGGAGTCGTTCACGCACGACGAGACGCGCGAATCGCCCGAGCTTCTGCACTGCTATGTGTGCAAGCAGAAGTACACGCAGGTGCATCATTTCTACGACCAGCTCTGCGTGCCCTGCGCGGAGTTCAACTTCTTCAAGCGCACAGAACTCGCCGACCTGACCGGCCGCGTTGCGCTGCTGACCGGCGGACGCGTCAAGATCGGTTACCAGGCAGGTCTGAAGCTGCTGCGCGCGGGTGCGGAAC
>CADCUA010000674.1 GCA_902805755.1 uncultured Lysobacter sp. | reverse complement strand
ACAGTGCCGAGTTCTTCCTGGGCGCGCTGCATGTTTTCCTGCATCTTCTGCGCCTGCTGCATCAGTTGGGCGATATTTCAGCGCATGTCATTCACTCATCAAAAGGACGGATGGAATCGGGGACGACCCGTGCACCGCGCTGGTTGATCAGCCGCTGCACGTCGGGGTCGCTCATGAACGTTTCTTCGGCCGCGCTCTGGCGCGCGTCGCGTGCGCGCTCGTTGCGGTCACGCAGCGATTCGACGGCGACCGCCGCCGTTTCGAAGCGGATTTCCGGCGGCTGCCCGAGCGCGGGGGCAAGCGCATCGGCAACAAGCTTGACCATTGCCGCGCCCTGCAGGTGATCGTCATCGGGCGCGAGCGATAGCCGCAGCACGCCATCGGCGTAACCAACAAAACCTGCGTGCTCGGCGAGCAATCGCGCCGGCCCCTTGAGGCCGCTTCCGGCCACGAGCGCGTGCCATGCATCGGCATCGGCGATCGCGTGCTGCGCATTGGGGCGCGATGGGGAGGGCATATCAAGCACGGCGACATCAGCGCGATGTGGAGGCTGCGGTGTCGGCGACATCGCGGTCTGGGGAGCGCTGTAAGCGACGGCAGCGGGAGGATGCGCATTCAACCGCGCGCCATGACCATCTGCATGCGGACGGACCTCTACAGCCGTGGCCTCGGCCATCGGTCCCGAGGCCGTGGGACCTGTAGCAGCGCGCGCAGCCGGGCGCGATGGAGAGCTTGCCGCAGCCGGCGCACTGCCCAATGCCGCGGCTGCGCGAGCCGCGCCGCCGCCTCGGTCGGGAACGGTCGCGCCCGCATCGCCGCCATCGGGACGGAACGCGAGCATGCGCAGCAGGCTCATCTCGAAGCCTGCACGCGGACTCGGTGCGTACGGAATATCGCGACGTCCGCCCAGCGCCATCTGGTACCACAGCTGCACGATCTCGGGCCGCAGCGCCGACGCCAGCGCCTCGACATCCACGCCCGCGGATTCCTGTGCAGCATCGGGCACGAGCTGCCGCACCTGGATCCGGTGCAGCGCTTCGGCCGTCGCGTCGAGCACGCTGCCCCAGTCGGGCGAGAACTCCGCCAGCGCCGCGACTTCCGCCATCAGCTGGCCGCCATCGCCTGCAGCGAGCGCAGCCAGCAGGGCACCGATCCTTGTGCGATCAACGGTGCCGAGCATCGCGGCAACAGATGCGTCATCAAGTTGGCCGCCGGTGTAAGCGATCGCCTGGTCGAGCAGCGAAAGGCCGTCGCGCAGGCTGCCGTCGGCGGCCTTGGACAACTGCCGGATCGCACCGCCTTCGGCCGCGATGCCCTCGGCTTCGAGAATGCGCGTCATCTGCCCGGAGATCTGCGCCTCGTCCAACCGCTTGAGGTTGAACTGCAGGCAGCGCGACAGCACGGTCACCGGCAGCTTCTGCGGGTCGGTGGTCGCGAGCAGGAACTTCACGTGGCCCGGCGGCTCTTCCAGCGTCTTCAGCAGCGCGTTGAACGCCGCTTTCGACAGCATGTGCACTTCGTCGATGAGGTAAACCTTCGTGCGGCCCCGCGAAGGCATGTACTGCGCGTTCTCGATCACCTCGCGTACGTCGTCGA
>CADCUA010000673.1 GCA_902805755.1 uncultured Lysobacter sp. | reverse complement strand
CGCTTTCGCACAGTTTCGCGTCGGCCAGGCGCGTGGACACTTCCCGGTCGCGACGCCACAGGCCGACGATGACCGCGCCGAAGCGCCGCGCGAAATTGATTTCCCCGACCGAGCGACCGATGAACTCCGAGCCCGGCGCGACCAGCGTCTGCACGAGCTGCGGATCGCCCTCGCCCTTGGCGTGCATGCCGAAGCGCGCGACCGGATAGAGGTCCAGGCCACTGTCATCGTGCAGCGATGCGAGTGCATCGGCCGATGCCTCCACCAGCAGCACATCGCCACTGAGCAGCGGGCTGGCGTTGTTCAGATCGGCGCGCAGCTTGCCGTCGCGCATCCAGCCGCGCATGCGGAAGCGGTCCCCGAGCGCCTTCTGCAACTCGCTCAACGGCCGCGTGCTCCAGCGCGAACCCTCCACGACCAGCAGCTCGGTGCGGTAGCGGTCCAGGCGCATGTAATCGGCTTCGGCCATCGCGCCGAAATGCTTCGGCAGCAGCCAGCGTGCGATCAGCATGTAGGCCAGGCCGATGACGATCAGCGCGATGCCGATCGGCGTGATCGAGAAGATGCCCAGCCCGGGCTCGCCGCTGCGTTCGATCACATGGTTCGCCAGCAGGAACGCGGGCGCGCTGACCAGCGTGAGCGTCGTGCCCAGTGAGGCGGCGAACGACATCGGCATCAACAGCCGCGAGACCGACAGGCCGCGCGACTGCGCGAAGCGCGTGAGGATCGGCAGCATCATCGCCGTGACCATCACGTGGTGCGTAAACGACGCCAGCGCGGCGACCGCGGGCATGATGACCGCGATCGCACGGGACTCGCGCTTTCCCGCCGCGCGCCCGATGCCCTGGCCGATGCGCTCGGTGAGCCCGGTGGCGGCCAGTCCGCCCGAGATCACGAACACCGCCGCGACGATGATCGCCGGCTCGCTGGCAAACCCCGACAGCGCCTGCTTGGAATCGAGCACGCCGGTGAGCACGAGCGCGAGCAGCGTCAGCATCGCGGTGACGTCCACGCGCAGGCGTTCGCTGACGAACAGGTACAACGCACCCGCAAGGATGGACAGGAACAGCGCCTGCTCGAGCTCGATCATCGGCATGGCGCGATTGTGCGGCATCCCCATGCGAAGCCGGTGCAGCGACCCGTCACGGCCCCGCGGTAGACTTCGCGCGCAATCACGACGCCCTCCTGTGCATGCCCACTCCTTTCGATCCGCACGGCGGCCCTTCCGACGACCGCTGGCGCGCAGCGCTGCAGGTCACGCGCGCCGCGATCGCGATCGTGGATGCGCAGGGTCGATGGCTTGAACTCAATCCCGCATTCGAACGCCTGGTGGGTCGGGAAGCGGCCGCGCTGCACGGGCATCCGGTGTTCGACTGCCTGCTGCAGAGCTCATGCGCGGCGATGCAGCGGCAACTCGATGCCGCCATGGCCAGCGAGGAGGGCGTCGAAGCCGAACAGCACTGGCTGCGGCAAGGCCTCGTTTTGGCCACGCCGATACATGCCGTAGCGCTGCGCGATGCGCATGGCGCCGTGCAAGCGGTGATGCTCGAGCACGTCGTGCCGAATACAAATCGTGATCGCCACCCGTTGCAACTGTTCGCCGACGCGATCGCGCATGACCTGCGCGCGCCGCTGCGCTCGATCGACAGCTTCGCGCAGCTGCTGGGCAAGCGCGCCGCCGCGCGCCTGGATGACACCGACCGCGATCATCTCGGCCGCATCCGCAACGCGGCCGCGCGCATGGGCGGGTTGCTTGTGGCGCTATCGGAGCTGTCGCTGGCGATGCGCGCCGAGTTGCGCACGGCGGTGGTCGACCTGAGCCTGCTTGCCGAATGGGTGATCGCCGAACTGCGCGAAGCGCACGCCGCGGACGAGGCCATCGAAGCGCGTGTGCAGGTGCAGCCGGGACTGCGCGCGCAGGGCGACGAACGCCTCCTCAAGCTCATGCTCGCGCAGGTGCTGGGCAATGCCTGGAAGTTCTCGCGCGGTTGCGGTGGCATCGACATCCGCGTCGAAGGCGAATGCGACGACGGGCTCATGCGCCTGCGCATCCACGACCGCGGCTGCGGTTTCGACATGCAGTATGCTCACAAGCTGTTCCAGCCATTCCAGCGCCTGCACGGGCCCGACCAGGGCGGCGGCCACGGGCTCGGCCTGGCCATCGCGCAATGCATCGCCCAGCGCCATGGCGGACATATCCACGCGCAGTCGCAGCCGCAGGCCGGCAGCGTGTTCACGATCGAATTGCCGGCCGCCCCCGCGGCCGAGAGTGCCCCGCATGCATAAAGACATCCTGCTGGTCGAAGACAATCCCGATGACGTCGAGCTCACGCGGCTCGCGTTCGACGAGGCGAAAGTCGCGAACCGGCTGGTCGTGGTGGGCGATGGCGCCGAAGCGATCGATTACCTGTTCGCACGCGGGCGTTACAGCGACCGTGACGCGAACGAGCTGCCATCGATCGTCCTGCTCGATCTGAACCTGCCGAAAGTCGACGGGCGCGAAGTGCTGCAGGCGATCCGTTCGAACGAGACCACGCGCACGCTGCCGGTGGTGGTGCTGACCACAAGCACCGAACCGTTCGACGTCGAGGCGAGCTATGCGCTGGGCGTGAACAGCTATATCCAGAAGCCGGTGGATTTCGAGCAGTTCGTGTGGGCGGTCAAGCAGGTCGGCCTGTACTGGCTCGTGCTCAACCACCCGCGCACGGCCGGTTGAGGGCCGCTCAACCGCCGCCGAACAGCTGCTCGGCGCGCTGGAACAGCACCCAGCTCGTCGCGATGAACTTGTCCCCGCCCTGCGGCCGGTTGCCACGATGCGTGTGCGTGAACGCCGCGGGCGCGATCAGCAGGGCGCCGGTCTTTGGCGCGACCTTGCGCTGCTGATACAGAAATTCGGTCTCGCCCTCGCTGAAACCCTCGTTGAGGTAGATCGTCCACAGCAGGTGGCGATGCAGCGTGTCGGCGCGCGGATCGCGCGGGTACAGCTCGCAATGCCAGTACGGATAGCCGCCCTGGCCGGCGGTGTAACGCTGCAGGTTGATCGCGCCGGGGCGGAACACGGTCTGCACGACCGGGCTCAGATCCTCATCGCTCATCGCCAGCAGGCGCTCGGGCGTCAGCCTGTGGCGCGCGCCGTTCGCTCCGGGTACTTCCAGCATCAGCGGCGCGATCAGCGTGTGCGGGTAGCGGCGCAGATATTTCATAAGCCCTGCAAACACCGCCTGGTTCAACGCGTTCTCAACGTCGCGCCACTCCGGCAACGAGCTGATCGTCAGATCGCGGCTGTCTTTCAGATCCGGCATCAGACCGCCGCCCACGAGGCCCGGTTTGACGTGGCTGCTGCCGCCGAAGCGCTCGATCAACGCCTGGCAGTACGCGGGCTCGAGCGCGTCAGGGTAGATCTCGATGAAGTCCTGACGGTCGGCAGCGGGATCGGATGAGGACATAGCAGCGGCATCGAACGCGCAGGGCGCAGGGGTGGCCATCCTCGCATGCACAAACCGGTGACTCAAAAACCGAAACGTCACGCGCGAGCACGCGGCTGCGCCCACGATCACTCCAGGCGCGGCGCGTAAAAGGCGCCGTAGCCAATCAGTCCGGCGTCACCGGCTCGGCTTCGTCCGCTGCGCGCAGGCCATGGCGCCCGATCAAGCGGTACAGCGTCACCCGCGAGACACCGAGCTCGCGGGCGGTGTCGATCAGCCGGCCGCGATTGCGTTGCAACGCGCGTTCGATCGCATCGCGCGTGGCGGCATCGCGCACCTCGTCCAGCGTCGGTGGTGGCCGCGACAGGTCGTTCTCCAGTTGCAGGTCGGCGGCGGTGATCAGGCGCCCTTCCGCCATCACCACCGCCTGGCGCACGCGGTTGATGAGTTCGCGCACGTTGCCGGGCCAGCCGTGCGTGTGCAGCGCATGGCGCGCACACGGCGCGAAGCCTTTCAACGTGCGCTGGCCTTCCTTCGAGTACAGGCGCAGCGCCCAGTTCGCGAGCGCGTCGATGTCGGCGCCGCGTTCGCGCAGTGGCGGCTGCTGCAGGCGCAGCACGCACAGGCGGTGGTAGAGGTCGGCGCGGAACTGGCCGGCGGCCACTGCGGCGTCGAGATCATGGTGCGTCGCCGAGACGATGCGCACGTCGACACGGATCTCCTCGTGCCCGCCGAGGCGCTCTATCGTGCCCTGCTGCAGAAAGCGCAGCAGCGAGGCCTGGCTCTCCAGCGGCAGATCACCGATTTCGTCCAGGAACAGCGTGCCGCCGTGCGCGGTCTCGATGCGGCCCAGCTTGCGGCCCTGCGCGCCGCTGAAAGCGCCGCGCTCGTAGCCGAACAGCTCCGACTGCACCAGGCTCTGCGGAATCGCGCCGCAATTGATCGCCACGAACGGCGCCGCCTGCCGGCGCGACTGCCGGTGTACCGCGCGCGCGGCGAGTTCCTTGCCGGTGCCGGTCTCGCCGGCGATGAACACCGGCGCGTCCGTCATCGCCGCCTTGCGCAGCGTGCGCGCGAGCAGCTGCATTGCCGGGCTGTCGCCGATGATGCCGTCGGCATCGGTGTCCGCACGGCCCGCACCGGCGCCGCAGGCGAGCCGCGCCATGCCGTGCGCATGGCCGACCACGGTGTCCAGCACGGCTTCGGGGCAGGGCAGGGTGACGTAGTCGTAGCAGTAATCGCGCACCAGCCGCCGCACGGCTTCGTCGCCCAGCTGCCGGGTCTCGATGCCCGCCACCCAGCCGACGTTCGGCTGCGACAGCGCCGGCCCGAACGCGGCCAGGTCCTGCAGGCAGAAGCCTTCGCGCAGGTCGATCAGCGCCGCGAAGGCCTTGTCCGGCTCGCGCTGCAGGATGCGCAGCACCGCGCGCGCGTCCTGCGCGCGCAGCAGACGCCAGCCCAGCCGTTGCAGCCGACCGAACGCGAGCACGCGTCCGGCGCCGCCGTGGGAGATATAGATCAGATCGCGCTGCGCATCCGGACCCACGCCCGCTGCGGGGTCACTGATCGAAACACCCGCGAGCGCGTTTTCCTGGTTCGCGGGTGCCGCTGCGAACGTTGCTGTGCCTGCTCCATCCGTCGCCATCGTCCCTTCCCTTGTCCTGACACGGCCGCCCCGCCGAAACCCCCGGGCAACACGGACAACGCAAGGGGCGGCAAGAAGC
>CADCUA010000672.1 GCA_902805755.1 uncultured Lysobacter sp. | reverse complement strand
TGCCGTCCGGCAGGCGATAGGTGAAGCCGTCGCGCATCGCATGCCGCCGGATGCCGGGCGCGGTATCGCTCACATAGACCAGGCCGGCCTGCGCCGCCGCCTCGGCATTGACCGGCGCAGGCAGGTCCGCAGCAGCAGCGGCCGAACCGGTGCCGTCCGGCCTGACGCTTTTCGCGGTGATTGCCGCGGCTGCGACTCGCGACGAACGCGTGGCCCGCACACGCAAGCCCGCCGGTGCGGCGGGCACACGGGGCGGGGAGCTGCGTGGAGCGGGGACGGTGTCGGGCATGGCGGGCCGCTGCTCGCCGGGCGAGCCGATACGGCCACGCTAGGCGCGCAACCGTGATCAAGGCATCAACCATGCGCGCCAGCCGCTGGCCTGCACAGCCGCATCGCACTGCAGCGAGCGCACAAAATCCCAGAAGCACGCGCCGCCGATGCGTCGAACGCAGGCGCGGTCGGGCCGATCGAACGGGTCGCCGTGCATGCGTGCGCGTGGGCCGGCGGTGAAGCGCGAGCGCGGCCGCAATACGCGCGCTTGTCGCGATCGCGTTGGACCGACGGTGTGGGTCAGCACACCTGCGGCAACGGTCCAAACAGTCGCAACGAGAGACGCCAGGAACAGACGCCACTGCGGCTACTGCGGTTACTGCGGCGCGCGGCGTAACAACGGCTCAGCGCCGATAAAGAGCCCGTGCGCTTGAATGAAAACCTCTGGCCATCTGGCCGCATCTCTTCACGAACGGGATCGCGCATGCAGCTCATCAGCGAACAGGGCCAGGCACCGATCAAGGCCTGGGTGGACGGCGTGCCGCTGGAGCAGCAGGCGCTGCAGCAGCTGCGCAACATCGCCTCGATGCCGTTCATCCATCGCCATGTCGCGGTGATGCCGGACGTGCATTTCGGCCTCGGTGCCACGGTCGGGTCGGTGATCGCAACGAAGGGCGCGATCATCCCGGCCGCGGTGGGCGTGGATATCGGCTGCGGCATGATGGCGATGCGCACCACGCTGCGCGCGAATGACCTGCCCGACAGCCTCGCGTCGCTGCGCTCGGACATCGAGCGCGCCGTGCCGCATGGCATCGTCTCCACGGCCGGTCGCCACGACCGCGGCGCGTGGTCGGTGGTGCCGAACTCCGCGGCCGGCCGCTGGAAACGGCTCAAGTCGCGTTACGACGGCATTGAAGGCCGCCATCCGCGCATCCGCACGAAGAAGTCCCCGGCCGCGCAACTCGGATCGCTCGGCGGTGGCAACCATTTCATCGAGATCTGCCTGGACGAATCCGAGCGCGTGTGGGTGATGCTGCATTCGGGCTCGCGCGGCGTCGGCAACCGCATCGGCACCTATTTCATCGAGCGTGCGCGCGAGGACATGATGCGCCAGCAGGTGAACCTGCCCGACCGCGACCTCGCGTATTTCCCCGAAGGCAGCGCGATGTTCGACGAGTACTGGAATGCCGTGGACTGGGCGCAGGAGTACGCGGCCGAGAACCGCCGGCAGATGATGGACACCGTGCTGCAGGTGATGCGCACGCATTTCGATGCGTTCGCCACCGACAAGGAAGCGGTGAACTGCCACCACAACTACGTCTCGCGCGAATCGCATTTCGACGAGTCCGTGCTGGTCACGCGCAAGGGCGCGGTGAGTGCGCGCGCCGGCGAGCTCGGCATCATTCCCGGCTCGATGGGCGCGCGCAGTTTCATCGTGCGCGGCAAGGGCAACCCGGACTCGTTCTGCTCGTGCTCGCACGGTGCCGGGCGCGTGATGAGCCGCGGCGCGGCGAAGGCGAAGATCTCGCTGCAGCAACACATCGAGGCGACGCGCGGCATCGAATGCCGCAAGGACGCCGGCGTGATCGATGAGTCACCCGCCGCCTACAAGGACATCGATGCGGTGATGGCCGCGCAATCGGACCTGGTGTCGATCGAGCACACGCTGCGCCAGGTGGTATGCGTGAAGGGTTGAGTCGGGCAGCCCGGCCGCACGTCGATGTTTGCCTGTGGCGCGCATGCACATCGCCGCATCAGCGGCCGCGCAGTCGCATCGATGTCAAAGCCCATGCGTGCGGCACTGGGTCGCGCGCGAGCAGGGCAGCGGCCTGATGGCACGGGTGGGTCGCGCACGCGACGCCGAGGCTATCGCGCCGGTGTCGGCAGATCCGGCGCGGTCGGCGGCTGGGTTTCGCGGCGTTCGCGGAAGTTGCGCGGCAGACGGTTGTGGATCGCGGTTGCGGCAATCGAGGCGTGGCCGACCGCGACCGCGATCTGGTTCAACGCACTGACCAGGTCGCCGGCCGCGTACAGGCCGTCCACCGAGGTCTGCTGGTGCGCATCCACAATGAGTTCCGCGTTGTCGTCGCAGCGCGCGCCGAGCGCGGTCGCGATCGCCGTCTGCGCCTCGCTGCCGAGCACCGGGTACAGCGTCGTGAAACGTGTGGTGCTGCCGTCTTCGAACTCGACGACCACGCCATCGGCCGCATCAGCAGTCTCGCCTGCGGGCTCGTAGCGCATCGTGCAGGGCACCGGGCACAGCGTGACGCCGGCATCGCGCGCCTGCTGCGCAAGTTCCGGGTCGGGCGCGGAACCGTCCAGCGGCAATGCGCTGACGCGCGGCGAGAACGTCCGCAGGAACAGCGCGTGCCTGACTGCATCATCGATCGGCCCATATACCGCGATCGAATCATCGCTGGCCTCGTACGCATCGCAGATCGCACACAGGCGCACCGCGCTTGAAGCAATCGCGTCCTCGAGCCCGCGCAGCGCCGGCATGCGGTCGACGACGCCAGTGGCGAGGATCACGAAGCGTGCGCGCCAGCGCTGACCATCGGCAGCGGTCGCGACGAAGCCTTCATCCTGCTTCTCGAGCCTGGCCACGCAGCCGCTCACGATCGGCGTGCCGTAGCCCATTGCCTGTTCACGCATGCGCTCCAGCAACGTGGTGCCGTGCACGCCCGACGGAAAGCCCGGGCAGTTGTGGCTGGTGGGGATCCAGCGCGCGCGGCTGGAGCCGGCATCGACCACGAGGATGCGCCGGTGAAAGCGCATCAGGTAGGTGGCCGCCGTGAGCCCGGCGGGCCCGCCGCCGATGATCAGGCAATCCAGATTCGGGGCGTCAGCGGTCGCGGTGTTGTCCATCGTGCGGTCCGTTCAATCGACAGCGGCGGGATCGGGATGGTCGAAGCGGCAGCCGGCCTCCCACTGCTTCGGCTGGTTGCCGTGTGCTGGAAAGCCGCCGGCATCCTTGAGCAGGCGCGCCATGTGCATCAGGTTCCATGCCATGAACGTGGTGTTGCGCTGGGTGAAGTTGTTGTCATAGCCGACGCCGTCATCGCCGTACGACGGGCCCGGCCCGGCCTCGCCCACCCAGCCCGAGTCGGCCTGCGGCGGGATCACGAAGCCCAGGTGCTGCAGCGAATAGAGCAGGTTCATGCCGCAGTGCTTGGCGCCGTCCTCGTTGCCGGTCACGAGTGCGCCGCCAACCTGGCCGTAGTAGAGGTACTGGCCGCGCGCGTTGAACTGGTCTGATTCGGCATACAGGCGCTCGATCACGCGGCGGCACACCGAACTCTGCTCGCCGAGCCAGATCGGCGTACACAGCACCAGAATGTCGGCTGCACGCACGCGCCGGCTCAGCGCCGGCCAGTCATCGCGTTCGAAGCCGTGTTCGGTCATGTCCGGCTGCACGCCGGGGGCAAGGTCCAGGTCGACCGGCCGGACGATCTCGAACTGCACGCCGTTCGCGCGCATCACGCCCGCGGCGACGCGGATCAGGCGCTCGGTATGCGAGGTCTCTCCACTGCGCTTGAGCGTGCAGTTGAGGAAGATCGCACGCAGGTCGTCGTAACGCGCCGGCGGCCGGGAGCAGGGTTCGTTTGCGGCGTCGTTCGCCATGGTCGCTCAGGCCTGCAGCAGGCGCAGCCCGAACCAGTCGCGCGGATCGTTCCAGCCGTCGACCACGCGCAGTCCGGCGCGCGCGGCCAGGGCCGCGAAGCGCTCGTCGGTGTACTTGCAGCTGTACTCCACGCGCATCGCTTCTCCGGCGGCGAACTCGAACGCGCGCCCGGCCACGTGCACGGTCTGGCCCTGCAGGCTGACGAGGTCGGTCTCGATGCGGCCGCGCTCGCGTGCGTAGACCGCGCGGTGCATGAACGCATCGATGTCGAAGTCGCTGCCGATCTCGCGGTTCAGCCGCGTCAGAAGGTTCAGCGTGAACTGCGCGGTGACGCCGGCCGCGTCGTTGTAGGCGGCTTCCAGCAGGCTCGGGTCCTTGTCCAGGTCGATGCCGATCAGCGCCTGGCCATGCGGCCCCATGGTTTCGCGCATCGCGGCAAGCAGCGTCACCGCATCATCGTCAACAAAGTTGCCCAGCGTGGACCCCGGGAAAAACACCAGCGTGCTGCGCGCATCCTGCAACGGCTCGGGCAGCGTCACCGGCCGGGTGAAATCGGCGCACACCGGCAGCATCTCGATGTGGGGAAATTCCTCGGCCAGGCGCGCGGTGCTTTCAAGCACGGTTGAACGCGAAATCTCGATCGGCGTATAGGCAACCGGATGGTTCAATGCCTCGAGCAGCAGGCGCGTCTTGCGGCCGCTGCCGCTGCCGTACTCGACGACGTGCACGTTCGGCCCGACCGCGCAGGCGATGTCGGCAACGCGGTCCTCCAGCAGGCCCAGCTCCACGCGCGTGGGGTAGTACTCGGGCTGGCGCGTGATCTGCTCGAACAGTTTCGAGCCGCGCGCGTCGTAGAAGTATTTCGACGGCAGGCGCCTGGGGCTCATCGACAGCCCGGCAAGCGTGTCGCCGAGGATGTCGCCGGGCGTCGGGCGAAGATCGGTCAGGCGCCAGGTCGGCAGGCGCGTGGCGGGCAGTGCATTCATGGAAGATCCTTTGCGAGACGCACGCCCGAGAACTGCCAACGATCGGGCGGCGAGAAAAAGTTGCGGTAACTGGCGCGCACGTGGTCACTCGGGCTCGCGCAGCTGCCGCCGCGCAGCACCCACGGCCCGCACATGAACTTGCCGTTGTATTCGCCCAGCGTGCCGGGCCACGCGCGATAGCCGGGGTAGGCGGTGTATGCGCTCGATGTCCATTCCCACACATCGCCGAACAGCTGGCGCAGCCCGTCACCGGTGTGCGCCGCTTGCGGATGCAACGCATCGCGCTCGATGAAGTTGTCGTGCGCCGATGGCTGCGTGGTGCCCGCGGCGCGCTCCCATTCGGCCTCGGTCGGCAGGCGTGCGCCTGCCCAGCGTGCGAACGCGTCGGCTTCGTAATAGCTCAGGTGGCAGACCGGTGCATGCGGGTCGATGTCGCGCAGTCCGGCCAGCGTGAATTGCTGCTCGCAATCCTCGCTCCAGTACAGCGGCCGCGCCCAGCCGTCGCTCTGGATGCGCGCCCACGCCTCGCTCAGCCACAGCGATGCGGTGCGATAGCCGCCATCGTCGATGAACCCGCGGTATTCCCGGTTGCTCACCGGCCGCTGCGCAAGCGCATACGCGCGGGTGAACACGCGGTGTCGCGGGGACTCGTTGTCATAGGCGAACGTCGCGTCCTGCGGCCACGGCGGTGCGCCGATCTCGATCACCGCCTCATCGAACGTCGTCCATTGCAGCGCCTGCGCATGACCGGGGCGGTGCACCAGATCGCTGCGGTAGGCCGGACGCAACGGGTTGCATGCGAACGCGTGCTTGATGTCGGTGAGCAGCAGCTCCTGGTGCTGCTGCTCGTGTTGCAGGCCGAGTTCGATCGTCTGGCGCTGCGTCTCATCGAACCGGTCCAGCGCGAACGCCTGCGCCATGCGTGCATCGATGCGTTCGCGGTAGTCGAGCACCTGCGCAAACGTCGGCCGCGACAGCAGGCCGCGCTGCGGGCGCGCATGCATCGGCCCGACACTCTGGTAGTAACTGTTGAACAGGAAGCTCCACTGCGCATCGACCGGCACGTAGCCGGACTGCGCGCCGAGCACGAACTGCTCAAAGAACCATGTCGTATGCGCGAGGTGCCACTTGCTCGGGCTCGCATCGGGCATGCTCTGCACCATCGCGTCCTCGGGCGACAACGGCGCGGCGAGCGCGCGACTGCGGGCACGTACCTGCGCATAGCGCAGCGCAAGCGTGTCGGCCGGAGCCGGGACGTCGACAGTCGCAGGGGCCGAACTGAGCAGTGACATACACCAAAGGGTACGGGCGGTTCGCGATGGCACGGTGACGGATGAAGTACGTTGCGCGACTTACAGTGCGCGGCAGGAGGCTTCATGACGCAAGCGCAGGTTCCATCGATGCAGCCGAGCAGCTGGCGCGAGCATTTCCTGCTGCCGGCGGACACGCTCTATCTCGACACCGCAGCGCATGCACCACGGCTTGCGCGCGTGCAGCAGGCGGCGCACGAGGCGCTGGCCCATATCGCCGCGCCCTCGCCTGCGGTGTGGTGCGCGTGGATCGCGCAGATCGAGCGCGTGCGCATGCTTGCGGCGGGTTTGTTCGATGGCGACGCGGATGCGGTCGCGCTTGTGCCTTCGGTGGGCTACGGGCTGACGCTGGCGTCGCGCAGCCTGCCGCTCGCTGCAGGCGAGTCGGTGCTGGTGCTGGCTGATACGTTTCCGTCGAACCTGTTGTGCTGGCAGCAGCGCTGCATCGAAACCGGCGCGCGCCTGCATGCGGTGCAGCGCGGTCAGGATGCGACTGCCGCCGTACTGGCGGCGCTGGACCGTGACCCGACCGTGCGCATCGTTGCGTTGCCGCATGCGCACTGGCATGACGGTGCCGCGCTGGACCTGGACGCCATCGCCAAGGCCGTGCATGCGCGCGGCGCGGCGCTCGTGCTCGATCTGAGCCAGAGCCTGGGCGCGTGGCCGGCGGCGATCGCGCGCTGGAAGCCGGCATTCGCGGTCAGCGTCGGCTACAAGTGGCTGCTGGGCCCGCCCGGGCTGTGCTACCTGTGGGCCGATCCGCACTGGCGCACGCAGGCGCAACCGCTGGAGTGGAACTGGGTGGCCTGCGACGCGCGCGATACGTGGGCGTTCCCGCTTGATCGCCCGGCCACGCTGCGCGCGGGTGCACGGCGGTTCGATGCCGGCGAGATCGCCGACCCCTTGCGCCTGGCGATGGCCGAGGCCGGCCTTGTGCAGATCACGCAGTGGGGTGTGGATGCGATCGCGCAGCGGCTCGGCACGTTGACCTCGCTGCTGCGTTCGCAACTTGCATCGCGCGGCGATGCGTTTGCATCACCGGCCATGCATGCGCCGCATCTGCTCGGGTTGCGCCCGCGCACAGCGTCGCTGGACGCGTGCGTGCATGCCGTGCGGCAGGCGGGCATCGCCTGCACCGCCCGGCACGGCGTGCTGCGCATCGCACCGCACCTGCACGTGGATGAGGCGGATATCGAACGTACCGCGGCCGTGCTCGCGTGCGTGGTCTGACCCGCCACGCGCGACCGGCGATTTGACGCAGGCCGCGTCAGCGGCTCAGCGGCGCGGGCCGACGTCGATGAACTGCAGGAACTCCGCACGCGTACTTGCGTTGTCGCGGAATGCACCGAGCATGGTCGACGTGATCATGCTCACGCCGCGCTTGTGCACGCCGCGCGTGGTCATGCATTCGTGCGCGCCTTCGATCACCACGGCGACGCCGCGCGGCTGCAGCACGTCCTGGATGCAGTCGGCGATCTGCGCGGTCATCTTTTCCTGCACCTGGAAGCGGCGCGCATACGCATCGACCACGCGCGCCAGCTTGCTGATGCCGACCACCTTGCCGGACGGCAGGTAGCCCACGTGCGCCTTGCCGATGATCGGCGCCATGTGGTGTTCGCAATGGCTTTCGAACTGGATGTCGCGCAGCACGATCATCTCGTCATAGCCGGCCACTTCCTCGAACGTGCGCGCAAGGTATTCACGCGGGTCGATGTCGTAGCCGCTGAACCAGTCGCCATAGGCCTTGACCACGCGCTTGGGCGTGTCGAGCAGGCCTTCGCGCGCGGGGTCTTCGCCCGCCCAGCTCAGCAGGGTGCGCACGGCGGCTTCGGCCTGTTCGCGCGTGGGTTTTTCGTTCGCCATCGAAAGCGGTCTGTGCATGCGTCAGGGACGCGCATGCTACCCCGTCGGCGCACGGCCGCGGCTGGCGCGCCTGCGTGTCGCCGCGCGCGGCAATGTCGGGTGTGCGTGTTCCCTGTATGAGAGGGGCGGGCACCGCGTCGTGGATGCATCCGATCGATGCTCGATTCGGGCATAAAAAAAGGGCCGCGTGTGCGGCCCAGTCGGGCTACGGGGAGAGAGGTCCGCAGCCGTGATGGTTTGAAGGTTTCAGCGCCCGTCGCGGTCGGCGTCGCCGGGCGTTGCGCGCTCGATGTGATGCCAGCCGTCGCGCACGGCGCCGCGCGCTTCCGCCCACGCCAGCCGCGAGCCGCCGCGCGTGGTGTCCCAATCGCGCTCCAGCGTGCCTTCGGCGTCTTCGAAACGCTGGCCACGGTACTTGCCGTAGGTGTCGTAGCCGTAGGTATAAGCAGGTTTGTAGTCGTCCCAGTCGCGCTCGCTGCTGTAGTAGGGCGCGTTGCGGTACTCGCGTTCGAAATGCTCGTGGTACGCGGTCGGGTTGATCGCCTCGGCGACGGAATCGCCGGCCCTCGCGCCGAGCACGCCACCGGCGATCGCACCGATCGCACTGCCCAGTGGCCCACCCGCCGCACCGATCGCCGCGCCTGTCACCGCGCCCGCGACGGCGCCGGTGCCCGCGCCGAAGCTGTGATCTTTCCTGACGTTGCTCATGGCTCGCTCCCGGTCGAAGGCAGTGCGGCCATCGCAGCGCCCACACGGGTCACGCTAGACGCGCGCGAATGCGTCGACAGTGAAGGAAACGCGGCCGTATGGTCACGCCGGCTGAACAAGCGCGACGGGATTTCAGGCCTGCGGGGACAGCATGGTGCGCACCGGCCGCGGCCCGGGGGCGATGCCGATCGCGCTGCGACCCAGCCCACGCGTGCGGTGCAGTGCATCGCGCGCGCGTTGCATCAGCGCCGCGGCCGGCTCGCCGGGGTCGGAAATCGCGAGCCCGACGCTCGCGCCCAGCTCCAGCGTGTGCGCATCGATCTGCAGCGGCGCCGACGCGATGCTGCCCACGACGCGGCGCGCCAGTGCCTCGCTTTCATGGGTCGCATAGGGGCTGACGACTGCGAACATGTCGCGTCCGACGCGCGCCACGGTGTCTTCGGCGCGCAGCACCGAGCGCATGCGTGCAAGCACCTGCTGCAGGGCGGCGTCGGCGACCGCGCGACCGTGGCGCGCATGCACACCGGCCAGATCGTCCAGTTGCAGCAGCAACAGGCTGTAGCGCGGTGCACCGAGCGCGCCCAGGTGCCGCCATGATTCCAGCATGCGCTCCAGCGCCTCGCCGTTCGGCGCGCCGGTCAGTGCATCGCGATCCAGCGAATCCCGGGCCAGCCGCGCGATGCGATGGCGATGGGCGGCATGCCGGCTCAGGGCCACTGCGAGCACCAGCGACTCGAACACCGCGGCCGTCGGCAGGTGATGCTCGGCCCACGGCGCGGGCACAAGACCGAGCTGGTTCGCCGCGGTCAGCATCGCGAGCGCCAGCATCGGGACCCAGCCGAGCAGGTAATACCCCGCATACGCGACGCCTCGCCGCCATGCGAGCACGGCCAGGGCCAGGGTCAGCGGCGCGCCAAGCACGAGCAGGCCGTTGCCGGCGAGGTAGTACCAGCCGTGTACGCGGGTGCGCCCGATCAACAGGGTGATCAGCAGCGCCACATGCAACCAGAACAGCACGCGCAGCGCGCGCGCGCCGCGCGGCATGGTGCGCTTCATTTCCAGGATGCGCCCGGTGAACACAATCTGCAGCGTGACCGCGAGCGTAGCCAGCGCCCATTGCCCGGTGGTGCCGTGCGCGATGAAGTTCGACAGCAGCGGCAGCTGCGCCGCGTCGCCGCTCAGCAGCACCAGATACAGGGCCAGGCAGACCAGGTAACCGGCATAACTGAGGTAGAGCAGGTCGCGGAAGCGCGCGTAGATGCCCAGCATCGCCAGCGCGACCAGCGTGAGCACGGTGAACACGGCAATCGCGCTGCGCGAGGCCGCGCGCCGCTCACGCACCAGCTCGTCGGCACGCGCCAGGCGCAGCAGCGCGGGCTCGGTCGTGAGCCCCTTCAGCCGCAGGTAGGCGGTGCTTGAAGCCGGCCAGCCATTCGGCAGTGGCAGCACCCAGCCCTGGCGCAGCAACGCGGCCGACGGCGCAGTCAGCTGGGCCGCCGGCAACACGCGACGAGGCAAGGCGCCGGGGGGATAGAACGTCACCTCCCCCAGCCGCTGCGCGCCCTGCATCACCAGCGACCAGGACGCATCGGGCGGCAGTGCGCCGTCGCAACGCAGGCGCAGCCAGTGCTCGGACTGACGCTGCGACAACGGTATTCGCAGTGCCTGCACGGCCTCCGCCGCCTCCACGCGTTGCAGCACCGGCGCTGCAAGGGGCGGCCCGTCCAGGCCGGGCGGCGACTGCAGCAGTTCCACCCGCAGCGCGCAGGCGCCCGCGGGCCATGACATCACGGCCAGGAGCACCAGCCACGCCGCCTTCCATCCCCTCTGCATCCCGCCTCTCCTGGCCGCTGCGGGCGCGATCTCGCGCGCATCTGCAGACGTGGGTGATTTCACTCACACTTCACGTGGTCAGCGGTCACAACGCAAGCCCCGTGGCGCACTGTTCGGACCGACGGTCGTTGCGGGCTGCCACAATCGCCCGCTTTCGATATCCCCTGTTCAGCCTGGCGCGCGCAAGCTTCGCCACGTTTTGCCTGCTTCCCGGCGCCCATGACCGACGCTTCTCCGATTGTCCGCCTCCGCCAGCTCCGCCTCGACCGGGGCGGACGCGCCGTGCTGCGCGACATCGACCTGGACGTTGCGCGCGGCAGCGTGGTCGCGGTGCTCGGCCCCTCGGGCAGTGGCAAGTCCACGCTTTTGTCGGCGCTCACCGGCGAGCTCGAGCCGACCGCCGGCACCGTCGAAGTGCTGGGCCGGCCGGTGCCACGTGTGCAGCGCGAGTTGCTGGAACTGCGCAAGAGCATCGGCGTGCTGCTGCAGGGCAACGGCCTGCTGACCGACCTCACGGTGGCCGAGAACGTCGGCCTGCCGCTGCGCACGCACACCGACCTGCCGCCGGCCGTGCTGCGGCGGCTGGTGCTGATGAAGCTGCATGCGGTGGGCCTGCAGGCCGCGGCCGAGGCGATGCCACGCGAGCTCTCCGGCGGCATGGCGCGGCGTGTCGCACTGGCGCGCGCACTCGCGCTCGATCCGCCGCTGATGATCTATGACGAGCCGCTGACCGGCCTGGACCCGATCGCGTCGGGCGTGGTCATGAGCCTGGTGCGCCGCCTCAACGACACGCTAGGCCTGACCAGCATCGTGGTCACCCACCATGTGCACGAGACGCTGCCGATCGCCGACCACGCGATCGTGATCGCCAGCGGCGGCATCGTGTTCTCGGGCACGCCGGTCGCGCTGCAGGCCTCCACCGACCCGCTGGTGCGGCAGTTCCTGGACGGCCAGCCCGACGGGCCGATCCCGTTCGACAACCGCACGTTCGCCGGCGCGCCCGCGCGCCAGGAAACCGCCTGATGCCGTTCGTGGCTTCCACCCGCTCGCTCGGCCGCGCCGGGCTGTTCACGCTGCAGGTGTTGCGCGCCTCGAAGCCCACGCGCGACTTCATGCACGAGCTCGTGCGCGAGATCTACAAGATCGGCGCGCGCTCGCTGCCGATCATCGCGGTCGGCGGCGCGTTCGTGGGCCTGTCGGTCACGCTGCTCGGCTATCGCGCACTGGAGACCTACGGCGCAAGCAACCAGGTCAGCGCGATGCTGGGTCTGGGCATGTACCGCGAGCTCGGCCCGGTGCTGACCGCGCTGCTGTTCATCGGCCGCGCGGGCTCGTCGATCGCCGCCGAACTGGGCCTGATGCGCGCGACCGACCAGATCACCGCGCTAGGCCTGATGGGCATCGACCCGGTCGGCCGCGCGGTCGCGCCGCGGTTCTGGGCGGCGGTGCTGAGCGTGCCGCTTCTGACCGGGTTCTTCTGCAGCTTCGCGATCAGCGCGAGCTATTTCGAATCCGTGCACGTGATCGGCCTGGATGCCGGCACGTTCTGGCAGGTGCTCAAGGACAGCGTGGATTTCACCAAGGATTTCCTGATGGCGTTCGTGAAGGCCGCGGTGTTCGGCGCGACCGCCGCGCTCGTCGCCGCGTACGCCGGCTACCACGCCGAGCCGACGATCGAAGGCACCTCGATCGCGACCACGCGCGCGGTGGTCAATGCCTCGCTGCTGGTGCTGATGTTCAATTTCGTCATGTCCGCGCTGCTGTTCCAGTGACGCGCGCTCGCAAGAACCCGCATGGCGACGTGCGGCTATCTACAGAAGGCCTGTTTCCATGAGTATCCGTGCCCCCCGCATCGAATTCGCCGTCGGCGCTTTCCTGCTGCTCGCGCTCGCGTCCCTGCTCGTGCTCGCGCTCGCGTCCACGAACGGCAAGTGGGGCTTCGGCAGTAATCATTACGAGCTGAAGGCGCGCTTTTCCACGATCGGCGCGCTGCGCCCGAACGCCCCGGTGAAGATCGGCGGCGTGACGATCGGGCAGGTCGCCGACATCCAGCTCGATCCGGTGAAGTTCGATTCGATCGTGACGCTCGCGATCGACAAGCGCTACACCGGCCTGCCCGGCGACACCGCGGCCGGCATTCTCACCAGCGGCCTGCTCGGCGAAAGCTTCATCGGCCTCACGCCCGGCGGCGACCCCGAGCCGCTCAAGCCCGGCGACGAGATCTACCTCACCCAGCCGGCGGTCGACCTGATCCAGCTGGTCGGCAAATACATGTTCAGCGGCGGTGGTAAACCCGGCGCCGAGAATGATGCACCTGCGGATGAGTCCGCCGGCGAGGCGGCGATTGACGCCGTGCCCGCGGACCCGACCGCCCCTGTCCAGGAATGAACCCGATGAAGCGCAGTCTGCTCACCCTTACCCTCGCCGCCGTGCTGACGGCCGCATCGCCGCTGGCCTTTGCCCAGGCCGCCGCGGCGTCAGCCACCGCTTCGACGAAGGCGAACGCTTCCGCGAAGGCGACCGCATCGCCGAGCCAGCTCGTGCTCGCGAACAGCACGCGCATCCTGACGACGCTGGAAGCGCGCCGTCCGGAATTCACCAAGAACCGTGGCGCGCTCAAGCAGTTCGTCGCCAGCGAGTTCAACCAGATGTTCGACCGCGACTACGCCGCGCGCCTGGTACTGGGCACGCACGGCCGTGGTGCGTCGGACGCGGACATCAAGCTGTTCGCGAATGCCCTCAGCGACAACCTGATGCAGCGCTACGGCTCCTCGCTGCTGGACTTCAACACCCGCCTGAAGGTGCGCGTGAAGTCGGAAACCCCGCTGCGCGGCGGCGCGGTGGTCAAGGTGTCGTCGGAGCTTCTGCGCCAGGGTGGTGGGCCGATCCCGGTCGATTACCTGATGCGCAACACCGGCAGCGGCTGGAAGGTGTTCGACGTGATGGTCGAGGGCGTCAGCTTCGTGCAGACGTTCCGCAGCCAGTTCGACGCACCGCTCAAGCGCAAGCCGATCGCGCAGGTCGCGGCCGATCTGCGCGCCGGCAAGCTCAACGCCGACGCGTCGACGAACTGACGATGACGGCCGCGGCGCTGCAGCCGGCCCGTGCGGGCGCCGCAAGCGTGCGGCGTGACGGCGACACGCTGGTGTTCGCCGGCGCGCTCGAGCGTGGTGCCTTGGCTTCGCTATGGCGCAGCGTTCAAACGCTGCGCGCCGGCGCGCGGGTGATCGACCTGCGCGACGTCACGCGCGTGGACAGCGCTGGCCTCGCCCTGCTGGCCGAGCTGGGCGACGGCGCGGCGGATATATCGGGGACGCCGACCGGCCTCGTGGAATTGCGCGCGGCCTACCGGCTGGACGAACGACTGGGTTACACACGCTGAAACCGGCTCCGCCATCGGCCGGCAGCCCGGTCTGTGGCTTGTGGCACGGACGTGCCTGCCCCGAGGCCCGTTAGACTTCCCGCCATGCGCCTTTACGACAGCTCCACGACGGCCCGCTCTCGCGCCCCGTCCCTATCCACCCGACATGTCATGGCGCTGCTGCTGATCGCGTCGCTGGCCTCGCCTGTGCATGCGCAGTCGGCCGCGCCGCCGGCGGAGACGGCTACGGACGCAACCCCGCCTGACGCGGATCCGACCGACGCCGCGCCTCCCACGGCGCCCGTGGACGAGGCAGCCGCTTCGCAGGACGTTCCACCCCGATCCTCTGATCCGGCGGACCCGACGCGCACCGAGGCCGAGGACGATTTCGATGCGCTCTACGGCAGCGAATACGATCCGGTCGCCGACCCGACGCTGCCGGCCCCGGCGCAGGTGCGCGGCGCGTACGATCCGTGGGAGCGCTACAACCGGCGCATGCACCGCATCAACAACGCGGTCGACCGTCGCGTCGCGCGGCCACTCGCCCGTACCTACGTGACCGCGGTGCCGCGCCCGGTGCGCCTGGGCGTCAGCAATTTCTTCAGCAACCTCGGCCAGCCCGTGTCGGCGGTCAATGCGCTGCTGCAGGGCCGGCCGGTGCAGGCCGCGCACGCGCTGGGCCGCTTCGCGCTCAACACCACGCTCGGCATCGGCGGCATTTTCGATCCGGCCTCGGATGCCAAGCTCGACAACGGCAGCGAGGACTTCGGCCAGACGCTCGGCGTGTGGGGCTGGAAGCGTTCGCGCTATGTCGAACTGCCGCTGTTCGGCCCGCGCACGCTGCGCGACGTCGTCGGCATGCTGGGCGATGCGCCGCTGAGCCCGCTGCGCCAGGTCGAGGCCGACCAGCTGCGCGTGCCGATCCAGGGCGTGCAGCTGGTCGACATCCGCGCGCAGCTGCTGACCACCGACAGCCTGCGCGAAGGCGCCGAGGACGATTACGCACTCGTGCGCGATGCATGGAGCCAGCGTCGCGATTACCAGATCTTCGGCGATCGCCAGTCCAAGGATGAGGACGAACTGCCGGACTACCTGCGCGAGGAACTCGTGCCGACGGTGCCGGTGGACGCGATGCCGGTGGTCGCGCCGGGCGGCTGACGCGACCGGGCAGGCCGAAAGCGGCACTAGTGCTCACTTTCGCCATCCCGGTCGCTTGCGGTTCATCTGAATACGGCGGCGTGCACGAAGGCATCATCGGTAGAGCGACACGCTGTGCCCATGCACCTGCAGCCGCAAAAACTCGATTATCACGATGTCCGCAGCGGCGACGCGCGCGTGTCCGCGGAGGCATTGACGCTGGACACGCTGCGGGCGGCGCGCAATCTGGAGTTGCAGCGACCGCAACTCGAGGCGCTGCTGGGCGCTGACCCCGACGAAGTCGACCGCCTGCTCGACAACCGTCAGACGCTATCGCCACGCAGCGAGCAGGGCATGCGCGCACTGCTGCTGGTGCGACTCAATCGCGCGCTCGGCGACGTGTTCGGCTCATTGCACCGTGCGCGCGAATGGCTGGACACGCTTGATCCCGCGCTCGGAGGCCGCCCCGGCGACCTGCTCAGAACGCGCGAGGGCCTGGAGCGCGTGCTCGGGCATATGGAGCTGTCGTCGAAGGACTTTGCCTGGTAAGCGAGCGGTGAGCGGTACACGACGGATCGAACGGTCCGCACCTGAACGGTCACCCAGGCTCATCCACGGGTCGTGAACGGCACGGCCCCTAAGGTCGGGACCATGACCCTGTTCCTGCACCCACGCCATTTTCGACACTGCGCAAAGCCCGCGCTGGGCGGCCTGTGTCTGGCGATCGCCATGCTCGCCGGCTGCAGTGAAAAGCCCGACCCGCGCGACGTCATTCCGCAGCGCCCGCAGGAAGAACCGGTGCCGAACGTACTGAGCCCGGTGGTGGTCACGCCCTCGGGCTCGCCCTCGCCAACCGCTCCTGATCCAGCCCCGGAATCGACGGCCAGCGCGGCGCCGCGCGACGTCCCACCTGGGCAGCCTGCGCCTGCCGCACCCCGGCTGCCGGACGCACGCCCCGGTGATGCCGACCCGGCGGCAGGCCCGGTGGCGGACACCGAAACCGACCGCCGCCGCGACACCGCAGTGGCCGCGACGCCACCCGCCCCGCAGACCGAACCCACGCCAACCTCGCCGTCCCCCCGTCGCCCGGCCGCGCCGCCACGTGAGCCGGTCGCGGACGCCCGGCCGGTTCCCGCGCCAGTTCGCGGTCCTGCGCAGGCCTCGGAATCGGGAGGCTCGACGGCCGGCGCCGAGCCATCGATCTCGCGCTCGCCGCTGCAGCCGCGCGACCTCAACAGCCGCGCGATTGTGCTGATCAACGCCGATGCGGCCGCCGAGGCGATCCCGCTGCTGGAACAGGCCGTGCAGATGCAGCCGCGGGATCCGGAATTCCTCGGCAACCTCGGCTACGCCTACATGCGCGCCGGCCGTTATTCGCAGGCGCGTGACCATCTGCTCGCCGCCCGCGATGCCTCGCCGCGCCGCTCGGCCACGTGGCTCAATCTGGGACAGACCTATGCCGAGCTCGGCGATCCGCAACTGGCGGTGCGCACCGTGCTGACCGGTTATGAGCTGTCCTCGCGACGCGAGTCCGTGCGCTCGGCGCTGGCCACCGCGGCGACCAGCGGCCGGCAGAGCCCGGCGTGGCGCGACGTCGCCCGCGCCGCGCTCGAGGAGATCAATCGCGAGGAGCTCGGTGCTTCAGCGCCGCCACAGTGACCGCGCTTGTGTGTCGATCGGATCTCACTGACACCGCGCGTTCGCCGGGTCGGTCGACGCGCCGGATGGATCTGCGGCATGCGCGTGGCGCGACCTTGGCCGCGCTCCACGGCGCCAGAATCAGCCGCACCGCACGGAACAGTCGGCCACGACTGTGGGACGCTTCGCGGCGCCCGGACGTTGCCGATGCGGGCCCACGACGCCCCATCGGGGCGTTCCCTTCCATCCCCTCACACGCCTGGTAACGCTGGATGCGACTTACGGTGTTCAGGCGTGCGGACGACGCGATTCTGGTCATCCCCGCGATGCTTCCATACAGCCCGGCGCTGACGCGCCTGGGCGCGCTGCGCGAGATCGGCAGCGCCAGCGTCGAGCTGTGCCACCTTTCGGATGCGCTGGTGGAAGAAATCGGGCGGCTGGGCTACGCGCTTGCAAAAGACGCGGATGCCGCGCTCATCCGGGGCAAAGCCGGGTTTGCGGGGCGGCAGGCTCACCGGGTCTGCGCAGGGGCCTGAACACGCGTCCGGCGACGGGGTTTGCCCGGCCGACGCCGCTCACCGGCTAGCTCATCGATTGGCCGGTCACGCCGGATCGGCAAGGGTGGCGGTTCCCCTCCGATCGAGCACGGCCATGCTTCTGACCCTGACCGGCGTTTTCGACGAGCCCAGCCAGGCCCAGCTGGCGATCGGGCAGATACGCGAGCTGGGCATCGACGAACAGGACATTCGCTCGCACTGGGGCACGACCGGATTGAGCGGCGCGCCGGGCCTGCAGGCGGCCGAACACCGCGGCTTTTTCACGCGCATGTTCGCGGCCGACGGCCCGGACGCGCAGACCGGCGACATCGCCGAGGCCGCGCGCCGCGGCGCGAACATCGTCTCGGTGCACGTCGCCGACGAGCAGAAAGCGGCCGAGGTCGAGCGCATTCTGGAAGCGGCCGGCGCGGTCGACCTGGGCCGTCGCGTGCAGGCCTGGCGGATGAGCGGTTACGAGGCTTACGACCCGAGCTCGCCGGCGCTGTCGGTCGAAGCGATCACGCGCGAGCGCCAGGCGGTCGCAGCGTTCGAGGAGGAGGTGCGGCTGGGCAAGCGGACGCTGGAGCCGGCAGGTACGCGCGTGCTGCGACGCACGCTGCAGACACAGACGGATGCCGCGGCATCCGCGCGCGCGACGCCGCTGATCCATCGCGAGGAGAGGGTGGTGCCGCAGTTCACGCCCGAACAGCTGCGTGCGTTCGATGCCGGCGAGCTCGCACTGGAGTTTCTCGAAACGCGCGAGGAAGCGGTGATCGATACGCGCACACATGTCATCGAAGAGGTCGACATCGGCACGCAGGTGCTCGAGCACGTCGAGACCGTGCACGAAACGCTGCGCCGGACCGAAGTGGACGTGCAGCGCATCGAGGCACCGGCGACCGACGCGTTGTGGCCGGATCGTCCACCCCCGCCGCCGCCCCGCGCGCCGCACTGACGTCCACATCCAACCGCGCATCAGGACGACGTAGCGATCGCAGGCGACCGCCACGGGCCGCCCGCGCGCTTCAATGCCGACCGTGCACCTGCCCTTCCCCACCGGGCCGATGCAGTGCGCCTGCGCGGTCGCGTGCGGGCTCGTCGCGCTGCTGTCGCCCGGCCTGCATCGCCGACATGCGATCGCCCAGGCCCGGCGCGATCTTCGCGGCAAGCGTGTCGAGCTTCGCGACCGCGCCGACGGTGATGTCGCGCCCGCCTTTTTCCGCGGCCTTGAGGATCGCCGCCGCCACCTCTTCGGGCTCGATCATCGGTGTCGGCAGTTTCGGCGCCTGGTCCATGTAATTCGCAGCATGCTCGGGAAACGGCGTATCCACCGCGGTGGGCTGGATCAGCACCACTTCCACCGACGCCTTGTCGAGCAGCTCGACCTCGACACGCAGCGCATCGGTAAAGCCTTTCACCGCATGCTTGCTCGCCGAGTACATGCCCTGCATCGGGATCACCGCATCCGACACCTCGCTGCCGACATTGATCAACGCACCGCCTTCGCGCCTGAGATACGGCAGCGCGACCAGCGAGCCGTTGACCGTGCCCCAGAAATTCGTTTCGAACACGCGACGGCTGTCCTGCTCGCTGATCTCATCCAGCCGTCCGTACACCGAGCCGCCTGCATTGTTGACCCAGGTATCGATGCGTCCGAAGCGCTCGATCGCCAGGCGCGCCGCATTCTCCATCGCGCCGCGGTCGGCCACGTCCGCACTGAAACAGGCCACGTTCGCGCCCTGCGCGGACAGGCGCTGCTGCAGTTGCGAGAGCGTGTCGCCGTTGCGCGCGATCAGCACGACACATGCGCCGCGCTCCACGGCCGCGATCGCCGTGGCCAGGCCGATGCCGCTGCTGGCACCGGTGATGACGATGACCTGCTGCTCCACAGGCTTGAGTCTGGTTTTCATGTGCGGCCTCCCGATGAATGTCGCCGCACCTTAGGCGCCGCAGTGTTATCGGCTTGAAAACTGGTGCATTCGCAACTGCGCTTGTGGCAGCAGTGAACCGCTGGCCGCGATTCGCGCCTTTGCACCTCGTCGCGGGATCGCACGTGCTCGGACCTCGCATTGCGACAGCTGCACAGGTCCGTCGCTC
>CADCUA010000671.1 GCA_902805755.1 uncultured Lysobacter sp. | reverse complement strand
GCAGGCACGCGAACTGTTCCTGGCGGTGCTGGGACACGATCTGCGCGCGCCTTTGGCCACGGTCGCACTGTCCGGCGAAATGCTCGCGCGCAGCGAGTTCGACGCGAAACACGTGCCCGAGCTTGCGCAGCGCATCCAGCGCAGCGCCCGTCTCATGAAGAGCATGGTCGAGGACCTGCTCGGCTACACGCGCACCCAGCTCGGAAAAGGTCTCCCGATCACGCACAACTGGTGCGACATCTCCGAGGTGCTCGACGGCGCGATCGCCGATGCGACGGCCACGCATCCCGGCACCCGGTTCGAACTTCAGACAACCGGTGAACTCGCGGCCTGTTACGACGGCACGCGGCTGCACCAGTTGTTCGTCAACCTGCTGGTCAATGCCGCGCAATACGGTGCGAAGTCGCACCCGGTCGAGATCGCAGCGACGGCGTCGGAGGACTGGAACTGCGTGCGCGTGACAAACCAGGGCACCGCGATGTCCGAAGCCGCGATGCGGTCGATTTTCGAGCCGCTGGTGCAGCTGTCGGAGGACGATGCGACCGACACGCGCCCGAAGACCAGCCTGGGCCTGGGCTTGTTCATCGCCCGCGAGATCGCGGAAGGCCACGGCGGCAAGGTGACCGTTCGTTCCGACGACACCCATGGCACGACGTTCACGGTCGAGCTGCCGCGTGAGTTCGGGTGCCGACCACCGCAGTGATCGGGTGCCACGCCCGGAACGATGCGGCCCTGCCGCGCCGGGCTCACGCACGCGCGTCATGCACGGCGGGTGGTCTCGCGATGCATTCCGGCATCAACACTGCGGCTGGCGTGGCAGACGCACTGTCCGATGCCCGGTGCGGCCCTATCGGATTTGATCGATGAACAAGATGAAGCCCACTTTGGGCGATCGCTTTATCCGCTGGGGCTACTGGATCATATTTGTCGTGCTTGCGCTGGGCGCCGCGCGGACGCTGTTCCGGCTCGCCAGCCGCTGGGGCTGGTTCTAGCTACGCGGTGTTTCCAAATCCCGTGCCGGTAACGGGGCCTGCACCCCGCAGCCATCCACCACGGCATTCCTCCACCGTTGCGCGCACTCGCCCGCTGCTCAGCCCCTGCGAACCAGCACGACGCCGGCTACGACGAGCGCAGCACCCACGAGACGCGCGATGCTGATCGGCGCACGCGGCAGGCCGAACGCGCCATGGTGGTCCAGCCACATCGCCATCGCGATCTGCCCGGCCACCCCGATCGTGATGAGTGAAGCCAGCCCGATGCGCGGCGCCGCGTATGCCGCAATGCCGACGTAGATCGCGCCGTACGCGCCGCCGATCCACGCATACCACGGCAGCCCCACGAACGGCGCCAGGCCCGGCCGGTGTCCGCTCGCCAGCCAGACTGCAAAGAGCGCGGCCGTGCCGACCGCGAACGAAATCAGCGCGGCGAGCACCGGCGAGCCGCCGGCTTTCGCGAGCAGCACATTGGTCGGCGCCTGCAGCGCGATCATGCCGCCCGCCAGCAGAACCACCAGCATCGGCACCACAACGGACGGACTCATCGGCATCGCCTGCGTCGCATGGAGGCCCAGCCTTGCGCGGACGGTGTCAAATCGGGGCAAATAGC
>CADCUA010000670.1 GCA_902805755.1 uncultured Lysobacter sp. | reverse complement strand
AACGCTACACAACGCCGACCAGATCGCACGCCTCGACGTGCGCATCGGCGACACCGTCATCGTGCGGCGCGCCGGCGACGTCATCCCTGAAATCGTCCGTGTCGTACCCGAATATCGCGACCCCGCGGCGCCCGCGTGGGCGATGCCAACGGCGTGCCCGGTGTGCGGCTCCGAGATCGTGCGCGAGGAAGGCCAGGCCGTATGGCGCTGCTCTGGCGGGCTGACCTGCGGTGCACAGCGCAAGGAAGCCGTGCGCCATTTCGCTTCCAGGCGCGCCATGGACATCGAAGGCCTGGGCGATCGCTTCATCGACACGCTGGTGGACCTGGGCTACGTGCACTCCGTTGCCGACCTGTACCGCCTTACGCTCGACGATCTGCTCGAAATGAAGCGAAGGGCCGATTCCGCCCTCGCCGGGCTCGACGATGACAGTGCACTGGACTCCCCGCGCACCGGTCGCATTGCAACGCGCTGGGCGGAGAATCTCGTCAACGCGATCGACCGCAGTCGCGACACCACGCTGGAGCGCTTCCTGTTCGCCCTCGGCATCGAGCACGTGGGCGAGAGCACGGCAAAGGCGCTTTCGCACTGGTTCGGTGATATCGAGGTCGTCCGGCGGCTGCCCTGGCCGCTGTTCAAGCGCGTGCCCGACGTGGGCGGCGAAGTGGCGCGCTCTATCGGTCATTTCTTCGACCAGCCCGGCAACCAGCAAGTGATCGACGAGCTGCTTGCGCGCGACGTCAGGATCACCGACGCCCATGCACCGTCGCCGAAGCTCCGCGAGGGCCTGGGACTGGCCGACGTGCTGACGCTGCTGGAGATCCCGAAGGTGACGCGCCTGCGCGCCGAACGCATCGCGTCGGTCGCGGCCGACGCCGATGCGATTGGTACCATGCAAACACATCAGTGGGTCGTCGCCGGCCTGCCGGCCGATACCGCCGATGCGCTGGTCCGCTGGCTAGCCGATGAAGCGAATGCGCGCCTGCTTGCGGACGCGGCTGCCGCAGTGGGGAGACTGCACTCGATGTTGCCGGAGACAGTCGAGACAACCGAAGGTCCGCTGGAAGGCAAGACGATCGTGCTGACGGGAACGCTGTCGTCGCTCACGCGCGACGAGGCGAAGTCGCGCCTCGAAGCGCTGGGCGCGAAGTCCGCCGGCAGCGTGTCGAAGAAGACCTCGATCGTCGTGGCCGGCGAGGCCGCAGGCTCGAAGCTGGACAAGGCGCAGGAGCTGGGCGTGCCGGTCTGGGACGAGGCGCAGTTGCTCGCCTTCCTCGCCGAGCACGAGCCACGCAAGTGACCGACGAGTGGACGCCTTCGGCACCGGTCGAAACGCTGCGCCTGCGTGCATCGCTTTACGCCACGATCCGGACGTTCTTCGCCCAGCGGGGCGTGCTTGAAGTCGAAACGCCGGTGCTGTCGGTCGCCGGCAACACCGACCCGAACATCGCCTCGTTCTCGCTCGAATTCAGCGGCCGCACCGATGGCGGGCCGCGGACGCGATGGCTTCGGACATCACCCGAGTACCCGCTCAAGCGTCTGCTGGCCGCGGGAGTCGGCGACTGCTATGAGCTCGGGCGGGTGTTCCGGGATGGCGAGGCAGGGGGGCGTCACAACCCCGAGTTCACCATGCTCGAGTGGTACCGCGTCGGCTGGGACCACCGGCGACTGATCGGCGAAGTCGCGGAGCTCATCGGCGCGGCGCTGGCCCTGGTCGGGCGGCAGGCGCAGCTGACCGAAGTCACCTACGCCGACCTGTTCCTCGATCGGCTCGGGATCGATCCGCACCGCGCGACCGACGCCGAACTGCGTGCCGCGCTGGGTGATCTCGTCATCCACCCCGAAGGTCTGGGCCGCGACGACTGGCTCGATCTGCTGATGACGCATCGACTGCAGCCCGGCTTCCCCACCGATCGCCTGCTGGTCATCCGCGATTACCCCGCCAGCCAGTGCGCACTGGCGCGTGTACGGCCGGGCGATCCGCCGGTTGCCGAACGGTTCGAGCTTTACCTGGGCCCGCTGGAACTGGCGAACGGATATCACGAGCTCGTCGACGCGAACGAGCAGCGCATGCGGTTTGAACGCGACGCGGTCGTGCGGAGCGATCGCGCCGACAGCGTCCCCGACCGGGACGAGCGACTGCTCGCTGCAATGGCCCATGGCTTGCCCCCGTGCGCAGGCGTTGCGGTGGGTGTGGATCGCCTGCTCATGGCGATGACCGGCGCCGCTCGCATCGCCGACGTCCTCGCGTTCGAATTCAGCCGCGCCTAACCGATTTGAACGAGTCAGGGTTGCGTATTCGCGGCGCGTCCGTTTTGACCTGACGTTCAGATGGTCGCGGTACATTGCAGCGGTACCGTCACGGGATCGCCATCATGCGGAACTCCGCGTTTGCTGCACTGGTGTGTGGGTCGATCGTCGGCGGCACCGCGATGCCATCGAATGCGGTCCGTCCCGACTGGGACGCCCGCGACCAGGTCATGACCTGCGAATCGAACGAGGGGCGCCTGCGCGAGTGCGCCGCGGATACCCGCGGCCGCGTGCGCCTGGTGAAACAGCTCTCGCGCAGCCCCTGCATCGAAGGCCGCACCTGGGGCGCGCGTCGTGATGGCATCTGGGTCAGCGAAGGCTGCCGGGCGGAGTTTCTTGTCGGCCGCAGTCGAAAGCGTGATCGGCAAGCTGATGACGTCGCGTTCGTACGTTGCGAATCACGCGACGGCCGCTCGCAGCACTGCCCCGCGCGAACGGGCGGTGGCGTCGAGCTGGTGCGCCAGCTATCACGAAGCGAGTGCATCCGCGGCCGCAACTGGGGCTGGGACGAACGGGGCATCTGGGTCAGCGGCGGCTGCCGGGCTGAATTCCGCACGGAACGATTCGCCCTGTCCTCGGGTGATGGCGACGTCACCCGGGTGGGGTCCGCCCACGACTAGCCGTCGACCCAAGGCGGTCGCCGCCGTTCAGACGTCTTGATGCCGCCTGGCGCTGGTCGGTAGCCGCCGGCATAGCGATCCACGGGCCGTCGCAGGGGCTCCGGGGCGCTGCGGCGATTCGTGACGCCCGTCGCCCGCGCATCACTCCGTCCGCCTCGTCTTCCACGCACACCCACCCGGGTTCCGCGAGCATGCGTGCCTGCGCTGGTCGCTTGCGCCTTAGTCCAAGGTCGATGGCGGGAAGGCGGAGACACGCCCGTGGCGCCGGGGCGGCTGGACCCGGTCCATATGCGCCCGCCTGGCCCGATATGCGTATCGCTCCATGCGGGGTGCATACGACACCCTCTCGAAGGCGACTCGCGGCCCACGAGTTCGTCGGTCGATGTGTATGCACGCGGTAGTCCGACCCAACGCGCGGGGCATGCCTGGCCTGCGTGCAGGCCGCAGATACTCCGCGCGTACACCCCTGGCTGCCTGCGCGCCGACCAGAGGTGCTCTGCGTATACACCGCTGCTTGCCTGCGCGCAGGGCATAGGTGCTCATCGCGTACAGCACCAGTTGCTTGCGCGAAGGCCGCAGGTGCTCCGCGCGTACACCATCAGCGCCCAGCGCGCGGGCAGTACGTACCCTTCGCGTGGAGCACCGACTGCCCACGTGTTGGCAAGAGGTGCTCGTCGCGCAGGGCAGCGGTTGCCAGCGCGAGGGGGCGATGCCCCCGCCTAAGGCACGACTCCCGGCGCAGATGCGGGCCCGCCATGGATCCACGCGCGTCCAGCACGTGTCTCGCGCCTGTTGCAGAGACCGCGATACATCGGGGTCGTCCATCGGCGCCGGTCCATAGGCATCAGGTGCGGTACGCCGACCACCCCTGTAGGCGGGCGACGCGCGGTAGCACGGCACAGCGCGTAGGACGGCGTGCGCGGGCTCGCGAAAGGCAGGCAACTTGAAGCGGCGCCGGCACGCGCGCCTCGTCCGGCTTCTGCCGGCCCCTCGGTTAGAATCCGGCCATGACCGAATTAGACTTCGACCGCTACGACCGCATCCGCCCGATCCGCTGGACCGGCGACGCACTGGAGCTGCTGGACCAGCGCAAGCTGCCGTTCGCCACTGAGTACGTCAGATGCGAAAGCAGCGACGCGGTGGGCGAAGCGATCCATGCGCTGACCGTACGTGGCGCGCCTGCGATTGGAATCGCCGCGGCCTGGGGTGTGGTGCTCGCCGCGCGCAGCATCGAGGCCGTGGACGGGGCCGAAGCCGCTCGCAAACTCGAGCCTGCGATGCAGCGCCTGCACGCCGCGCGGCCCACGGCAGTGAACCTGGCCTGGGCGCTGGTGCGCATGAATCGCGCCTTGGGTGCTGCCGGTCCGGATTGGCGCGAAGTGATCGAGAGCGAGGCGACTGCGATCGCGACGGAAGACCTGGCTGCGAATCGCCGCATGGGCGCGCTTGGCGCTGCGATGATCGAGCCCGGCAGTGGCGTGCTGACCCACTGCAATACCGGCTCGCTGGCGACTGCCGGCTTCGGCACGGCGCTGGGCGTGATCCGCGCGGGCGTAGCGCAGGGACGCATCGACGCGGTATTCGCTGGCGAAACACGACCCTGGTTGCAGGGCTCGCGATTGACGGTATGGGAGCTGCAGCAGGATGGCATCTCGCCGACGCTCATCGCCGACTCCGCCGCCGCCCACCTGATGAAGTCGGGCAAGGTGCAGTGGGTCGTCGTGGGCGCTGACCGAATCTGCGCGAACGGCGACACGGCGAACAAGATCGGGACATACCAGCTCGCGATCGCCGCCCGCCACCATGGCGTGAAGTTTATGGTCGCGGCGCCGTCGTCCACGGTGGACATGGAGACCGCATCCGGCGAATGGATCCACATCGAGGAGCGCGATCCGGGTGAGCTGTTCGCGATCGGTGGAGTGCGCACGGCGGCAGAGGAAATCGGCGCGTGGAATCCGGTGTTCGACGTCACGCCGCACCAGCTGATCGATGCGATCGTGACGGAGCGGGGCGTGATCGAACACCCGGACGAAGCGGCGATGCGCGCGGCATTCGCGTAGGCGCTGGCGCGAGGCGAAACCCTGTGTATTGCGACGCGGCTACGCACCGGGGGACGCGGCTGGAACGTCGCTGCAGCCGCACGGCGCAAGCGACGCGCGGTGCTCGAGCCGTGGTCGTGACGCGACTCGCTGCCACCCCGCGTTCAGTGCATTGAAAACATCGGCCA
>CADCUA010000669.1 GCA_902805755.1 uncultured Lysobacter sp. | reverse complement strand
TTCGAGCTGATCGACCTGTTTTCGGCGCTGCGCGGCATGTTCAAACCGCTCGCGACCAGCAGCGAGGTCGTGGTGCTGTTCGAGGAGCCCGTGGGCGTGCCGTCGATGTTCTCGGACAACCAGAAGGTCGCGCAGATCCTGCGCAACTTCATCTCGAACGCCTACAAGTTCACCGAGCACGGCACGATCACCGTATCGGCGCGCGCCGAGGGCGACATGATCCGCTTCTCCGTCGCCGACACCGGCATCGGCATCCCCGAGCAAGAGCTGAGCCAGCTGTTCGAGGACTTCGTGCAGGTCCAGTCCGGGCGCAGCCGCAACGTGCGCGGGACCGGGCTGGGCCTGTCGCTGTGCCGGCGCTTCGCTGGGCTGCTCGGCGGGTATGTCGACGTGGAAAGCACGGTGGGCGTCGGTTCCACGTTCCACGCGGTCCTGCCCTGCATGCCGCAACCCCCGGACGCGGAAAACACGCCTGGAGGACACCCGTGACCGCGCGGATCCGGATCGACCGGCCGATCCTGGTGGTCGACGACACCAATGCGACCCGCTATTCGACGAGCCGCTTCCTGCGTGCCGCGGGCGTGGAGGTGCTGGAGGCAACGACCGGCCAGCAGGCGCTGGAACTTGCACCGCTCTGCGGCGCGATCGTGCTGGACGTGCACCTGCCCGATTTCGACGGCTTCGAGGTTTGCCGGCGCCTGCGCGCTGGCGGCGTGAACGCACGTGTGCCGGTCATCCACCTGTCCGCACAACGCATGCGCGACGAGGACCGCATCCGTGGCCTGGATTCGGGTGCCGACGCCTATCTCACCCATCCCGCCGACTCCGGTGTGCTCGTCGCCACCGTCAACGCGCTGCTTCGGGCGCGTGCGGCGGAGGCGGCGGAGCAGGAGTCGCGCGAGCGCTTCGAGGCGGTATTCCGCACCGCGCCCGTCGGCATCGCGCTCGTCAGCCCGGACTTCGAACTGCTGGACAGCAACACGGAGATGCGGCGCATCCTGGGGATCCAGGACGGCACCGGCGAGCTGCACGGCCCGCTGCAGGTGATCGTGCGCGATGTCATCGATCAATGCGGTAGCAAGTCGGATGAGGACTTCCAGACCGCGACGGTGGTCACCGCGACGCAGGCGAGCGACGACATCTACCTCGATTGCCGCGTCACCGACCTGGGCGACTCGGCAAAGCTGCTGCTTGCGGTGGATGTCACCAGCAAGCGGGTGCTGGAGGTTGAACGCGAAACGCTGCTGCAACGCGAGCGCGATCTGCGCCAGCAGGCGGAAGGCGCGAGCCGGGCGAAGGATTCGTTCCTGGCGCTGTTGTCGCACGAACTGCGCAACCCGCTGGCGCCGATCAGCTCGGCCGCGCAGATGCTGCAGATGGCGCCGGGCGACACGGAAATGGTCGACCGCGTCGCGACGATCATCACGCGCCAGGTGGGCCACATGCGCGAGCTGGTCGACGATCTCATGGACGTTTCCCGCGTGACGCGCGGACTGGTGAACCTGGAGATCGCGCCGCTGGAACTGCGGCCCGCTCTGGAAACCGCGGTCGAGCAGGTACGCCCGCTGATCGAATCGCGCGGGCACGAGTTCGAAATGGTCGCGCCCG
>CADCUA010000668.1 GCA_902805755.1 uncultured Lysobacter sp. | reverse complement strand
CGCCAGTGAGGTACAGGTCCGGCGCCGCGAACGTCACGATGCCGGCTGCCGGCGCCTTGACCGGCGTGCCCGTCGGCGCGGCGATGTCCATGCCCGAGTGCGCCGCACCCGGCTCGCCGTTGTAGACGCGCTGGTTGCCGAAGCGCCCGCTGATCCGCCCCTGCACCGGCCAGGTGAATGCCTGCGCGAAGTCCACGCGGGCATCGTCGCGCTGGCGCGCCGCGCTGACCATCGCCTGCTCACGCTGGATGCGGGCGGCGATTTCCGGAGGCGGATTCACCGTGGCTGGCGGCACTCCATTAATGGTCTCGATCGGCCAGTCGCGCGGCTGCACGTTGATGGTCAGCGACTCGCGTGCACCGCCCGGGTGCTCGACGGTGAGTTGCAATGGCCCTTTCTCGTCGCGCGCAACACCGAACACCACGGTTCCATAAGGCGTCACGCGCAACACGCGACTGCCGTGATGCACCACGCTACCGGGGCCGACGCGTCCGAATACCAGGCCGCCCTGCGAGACGGACGCAGGAAACACCGCGCCGACTGCGGGGACTGCAGCGGGCGCGGGCTGCTGCACCGGCGGCGGGGTGTGCACCGTCGACGTGGTGGCGCAGCCCGCAAGTACGACCAGCAGCGATGGCGCCAGCCAGTGTTTCATCTAGCGAATGCCAGCCGCTGCCCGCTGGCCCGGCCGATGAGCTGGTTGCCATCCCAGGCCAGCATGCCGTTGACCCAGGTCGCGCCGATGCGCGAGTGGAAGGTACGGCCTTCGAACGGCGACCACCCGCACTTCGACAACACATCCTCGCGGCGCACGGTGAACGGCGTATCGTCGATGAGCGCCAGGTCCGCCGCGTAACCTTCGCGAAGGAAGCCGCGGCCCGCCACGTCGAACAGCTGCGCGGGCGCATGCGCGAATTTCTGCACGACCTGCGTGGTGGTGAGCCGGCCTTCGTGCACGAGCTCCAGCGCCGCGACGAGTGCGTACTGCACCAGCGGCAGCCCGCTCGGTGCGCCGGTGTAGGGCCGTGCTTTTTCTTCCAAAAGGTGTGGCGCGTGGTCGGTGGCGAGCACGTCGATCACATCATCGGCAATTGCGCGGATCAGGGCCTCGCGGTCGCTCGCATCCTTGATGGCCGGGTTGCACTTGATGAGGTGGCCAAGCGATGCGTAATCGTCGCGATCGAAGCGCAGGAAGTGGACGCAGGTTTCGGCGGTGATCTGCTTGCGCGAACCGTCCTCGCGAATCATCGGGCCGGCTTCGAACAGTGCCAGCTCCTCCGCCGTACTGATGTGCAGCACATGCAGGCGCGTACCGTGCCGGCGCGCAAGCGAGACCGCGAGCTGCGTGGACTTCATGCACGCTTCGCGTGAACGGATATCCGGATGGCAGGCCGCAGGAATGTCGTCGCCATAGCGCGCCTTGTAGCGCGCCAGCTCGGCGTCGATCATCGGCGTGTCTTCGCAGTGCGTGATGATCGGAGTCGGCACATCGCGGAAGATGTGGTCCAGCGTTTCCGGGTCGTCCACGAGCATGTTGCCGGTCGACGCGCCCATGAATACCTTCACTCCTGGCGTTTCGCGCGGGTCGATCCGGCGTATCGCTTCGAG
>CADCUA010000667.1 GCA_902805755.1 uncultured Lysobacter sp. | reverse complement strand
CGTCTGGGATGCGAAGCAGCCCATGTACAAGCGCGCGCTGGAGCGCCACGGCGTGGCGCGCTGGGATGCGTTCGTGTCCCATGCCGGCCGTGTCGATCGCATCGCGAAGGGGCGGCCGCGAATCGGCGAGGAGCCGGCGGATGCCTGGGTCGCGCTCGAACGCCTGCTGCTCGCCGTGGCCGAGCCGCGCGCGATGCGCCTGCTGGCACACTGATGGCGGGCGGAGAAGCCGGCGCGCAGGACCTTTTGCTGCTCTATGGCGGCACGTTCGATCCGATCCATCGCGGTCACCTCGCCATCGCGATGGCCGCGCGCGACGCATTGCGCACAACGGTGCATTTCATGCCGGCAGCCGATCCGCCGCACCGCGCGCCTCCGGGCGCGGATTCGGCGCAGCGCGCACGCATGCTGGACCTTGCAGTGGCCGGCGAACCGGGGCTTGCGGTCGATCGGCGCGAGCTTCAGCGCGACGGGCGTTCCTACACCGTCGACACCTTGCGTGCCCTGCGCGCCGAAATCGGCAACGACCTGCCGGTCGGCCTGCTGCTCGGTGCCGACAGCTTCCTCGCGCTGCCGCAGTGGAAGCAGTGGCAGACGTTGTTCGAGCTGACGCATTTCGTCGTTGCAGGCCGGCCCGGGAGTCCGATGGATCAGGACCTTCCGGCCGGGCTCGCTGAAGCGGTGCAGGGGCGTATGACCGCATCGCCGGATGACCTTCGCATGCGACCCGCCGGCTGCGTCCTGCCGCTTTCTCAACCTCTCGTTCCGATCTCGGCGAGCGATGTGCGTGCCCGTATCGCGCTGGGTCAACCGTGGACGGACCGGGTTGCGCCGTCCGTCGCCGGCTACATCATTCGTCACCGGCTCTATGCAAACCGGGGCGCAGCATCGTGATCGCTATACTTTCCCGTATCCACGTCCAAAGAGCCTGCCCTTGACCAGCCAAGCCCACGTTATCAAGACCCGACTGCCGAGCCCGCCGCCGGACACCGACTCGCTCCTGCAGACCGTGCGGGATGCCGTGGAGAACCTGAAGGCCAAGGACGTCGTGGAGATCGACGTGCGTGGCAAGAGCAGCGTCACCGATTACATGGTGATCGCGTCCGGTACGTCGACGCGCCATGTGAAGTCGATCGCGGACGAGGTGGTGCGTTTCGCGAAGAACCTCGACGTGATGCCGCTGGGTGTGGAAGGCGAGCGCGAGGCCGAATGGGTTCTGGTCGACCTCGGTGACGTCGTGGTGCACGTGATGCTGCCGCGCGTGCGCGAGTTCTATGCGTTGGAGCGGCTCTGGACCGTGGGTGACCAGCCACCGGAAGGTATGGACGAATACGGCAACGACGACGGCGCGAACGCCTACGCGAGCGAAGATGACGATCACGAGCGCTACTGAAGCGCCTACGCGAAAGTGACCTGAAAACGGCGCCTCGGCGCCGTTTTACATGGGCGGGAAGATTCAGGCCGTCACCGCCTCCAGTCCTGCGCGTGCTGTTTCACGCTGGCGCAGCACGGCAATCGCCCCCACGCACAGCGCCGACACCGCCAGCGCGATCCAGCTGATCCAGAACAGGATCGCATACGAGCTGCGGCCGGCCATCAGCGCCACCCTCGC
>CADCUA010000666.1 GCA_902805755.1 uncultured Lysobacter sp. | reverse complement strand
GGGGGGCAGCACGGCAAGCGCCGCGCCGAGGCGCTGCGCGAACATCCGCGTGGCGTGCGACGGCTGCTGGAAATCGCGCTGGCCGACCGTTTCCGGCAGGCACGCAAGCAACTGCCGGTGGCGCCGAAAACCGGCCTGCTGTACGCGGCGATCGAATCGCATTCGCCGCGCCATGACGGGCTCAAGGATGCCGACCGGCTGCGCAATGATCTCGTCGAAGGCGCGTTCGATGCACTCGCGTGCGACGGGCTGGGCGATATCCGCGATCCCGAGGCGTTTGTCCGCAAGCGCGAGGCGATCGTGAAAGAGCTGTTCCCGCAGGCGATGGAGCGGCTGCGCCAGGCCGATGCGATCCTCACGCTCGTGGGCGAGTTGCGCGGCAAGCTGGAATCGCCACTGATGGGCTGGGCACGCGGCAATCTCGACGACATGCATGCGCAGCTCGCGTCGCTAACGCCGCCGGGTTTCCTGCGCGACGTGCCGGGCGAGGTGCTGCGCGAATACCCGCGCTACCTAAAGGCGCTGCTGCTGCGCGGTGAACGCGCACTGCGTGACCCGGTGCGCGACCAGGCGCGCATGCTGGAGCTCAAGCCGTTCGGCGACGCGCTTGCCGAGGCTGCCAATCGCGATGATCCCGAATGGCAGGCGCTTCGCTGGGACCTGGAGGAACTGCGCGTATCGATGTTCGCCCAGGAGCTGGGCGCGCGCGGCGGCGTATCGCCGAAGAAGCTGGCTGCGCGGCTCGCACAGCTGCGGGACCAATGACCCGCAGCTTGGCCGGGCTTATTTCTCGCGACGGACCTTGGCACGCGGCGACTGGCCTTCGACCTGCAGATACCAGCCGCTGACGAGCCCGGAATTGATCGTCACCTTCGGTGAGGCCATGCGACGCGCATAGAGCTCACCTTCGATGACGCGCCAGACCTGTCCGTTTTCCAGCTCAAGCCGTGCGCCCGGCGACCAGCCGCGGAACTCGCCCTTGATCCGGCTATCCACGCGGCTCTGTTCGGGCTCGGCGGATTTACGAGGCGTGCGAAGGCCGATGTTCGCTGCCGCCGACGCTGGTGGCGATGTGATCTGCTCCTCGCGCAGCAGGCTGTTGAGGCGCGCGAGTTCAGCCGTGCTCAGACGGTCGAGACCGGTCTGCTGCAGCTGCTCGGCCGTGAAGCGCTGTTCGAGCGGGACGTAACGTTCCTGTCCAAACGCGAAGGCCGGAGCCAGTGCTGCCGCGGCGAACAGGATCGGAATGAAATGGCGCATATCGGTTCTCCGTGCGGTACGCATTAATTGGTGCGCGTTACGTGACATGCCGGGCCAGTGCCGGCGCGTTGTACCGTCTGGATCGCGATTCGCGTCGCGATATCGATCCAGCGGCTATCAGCACCCGGACGTTATTGCACGCCGGATCGATCCCGCCTCAAACAGGCGGCCGCAACGTCCACCATACGGCCAATGCCAACTGAAGGACGGAGCAGCGGTTCGCAGGGACGGCCGGTTCCCCTCGTACGCGTCGGCCGCTAGTGTAGACCGACCTCACGCGGCAATCCTTCCGGCATCGCGCCATGCATCCGCCATCTTCCGCCGTGCCCGCCGCCCTGACGATCGAAGCAGCGCTCGCACTGCCGGCATCGCGTGCGATCGCGGACGGGGTTCGCGAACGGCTGCTGCAGGCGGGCCAGCCGCAGGACGGCATCGGCGAGGTGGCCAGCGCCGAACTGATCGGCACGTTGGAGGCGCTTTCGCGACTGGACGCGGACGGCGACACGCTGGCAGCGGCGCTGCTGCATTCGATGCCGTCGGTACACGATCGACTCGGCGCGACGTTCGCGACGGCGCATCCGGTGATCGCGGCGCTGCTCGATGGCCAGCGCGCGGCCGCGCAGGTTTGGACGCTGCACCGCGAACACGCGGGCGCCTCGCGTGGCGAAGGTTTGCGTAGGCTGTTGCTCGCGATCGTGCGCGACCTGCGCGTGGTGCCGATCCTGCTTGCGCGCCAGCTTGCGCAACTGCGGCTGGCAGCGGGCCTGCCGGAGGCGGAGCGACGCGAACTGGCCATGCTCACGCGCGATATCCACGCGCCGCTCGCGAACCGGCTCGGCATCTGGCGGTTGAAGTGGGAGCTTGAGGACCTCGCGTTCCGTTACCTGGAGCCTGCGACCTACCAGCAGATCGCGCGCCTGCTCGATGAAAAGCGCACCGGGCGCGAGCACTACATCGAAGAGGTGCTGTCCACGTTGCGCGCTGCGCTCGCCGCGCACGGCGTGCACGCTGAGGTCGCCGGCCGGCCGAAGCACATCTACAGCATCTGGAAGAAGATGCAGCGCAAGGGCGTGCCGATCGGTGAGCTCTACGACCTGCGCGCAGTGCGCGTGCTCGTGGAGGACGTCGCGTCGTGCTACGCCGTGCTCGGCATCGTGCATGCGACCTGGACGCCGATTCCCAGCGAATTCGACGATTACATCGCGCGGCCCAAGCGCAACGATTACCGCTCGCTGCACACCGCCCTCGTCGGGCCTGAGGGCAAGGCGCTGGAAGTGCAGATCCGCACGTTCGAAATGCACCGCCAGGCGGAGCTGGGCGTGGCGGCGCACTGGAAATACAAGGAAGGCGGCGGCCACGGGGCGAATGCGGCGTTCGACCGCAAGATCGCGTGGATGCGGCGCCTGCTGGAAACGCAGGCCGATTCCGCGCGCGATGGCGAAGATACGCTCGCGACCGAATTCGACACCGAGCTCGTCGAGGACCGGGTCTACGTGCTCACCCCAAAGGGCGAGGTCATCGACCTGCCGGCCGGCGCGACGCCGCTGGATTTCGCCTATCAGGTGCATACTGAAGTCGGCCACCGCTGCCGCGGCGCGAAAGTCGACGGCCGCATCGTGCCGCTGGACCACAAGCTGCGCAGCGGCGATCGCGTCGAGATCCTGACGTCGAAAACGGGTGAGCCTAGGCGCGACTGGCTGCTCGCGTCTAACGGATTTCTCGCTAGCAGCCGCTCGCGTGAAAAGGTGCGGACGTGGTTTCACCGTCTGGACCGCGAACGCAACGAACAGGCCGGGCGGGAGTTGCTGGACAGGGAGTTGCGCCGGCTGGGGTTGCTGGGCGCGGAACTCGGACCGGCGCGAGAGCGCTTCCATGCCGCGTCCGATGCGGAACTCTATGTGCACGTCGCGCTGGGGGATCTCGGGCCGCATCAGGTCGGGCGCGTGCTGCTGGAGCACGAACGTGCGGCAACGATGCCGACCGCTCCGGTCGTGGAAGCTCCGGCGCCTGCCCGCATCGCCACCCGTTCCGACGATTTCACCGTCGAGGGCGTCGGCAACCTGCTGGTGCAGCTCGCGCGCTGCTGCCAGCCCGTGCCGGGTGAACCGATTGCCGGTTACCTCACGCGCGGTCGCGGCGTCACCGTGCATCGACCGGGCTGCCCTTCGCTGCAACGGCTCGAGCTGGCCGATCCGCAGCGCATCCTGCCGGTGGAATGGGGACGACGCGGACGGCAGTACGACGTCGACGTCGAGCTCCTGGCCGTCGACCGCAAATGGCTGCTGAAAGAGGTCACGAACGTGATCGCGCAGTGCGACGCGCACATAGGCAGCATCCGCAGCGACCACGAGCGCGATGGCGCCCGCGTGCGCATCCGCTTGCGCGTGCGGGTGTCCGACTACGGGCAACTGTCGGGACTGCTGGGCAAGCTGGGCGCGCTGCCCGGCGTGGAGCATGCGCACCGCAGCTGACGGGCGTACAGCTTGCGACGCTATGCTGCGCGGGTGATTTCAAGGCCGCCACGCCGCAGTTCATCGGATGCCCCGTCTGTCGGGGCGCCATCGGTACAGGCGGGCGGCCGTACGCGCGCATTCGCGCAGCATTGGCGCCTGCGACATGGGCGATTACGGCATTGGCTGCTTGCTGCGCTCGCCGTGCTGATCGTGTTGTTGCTCGTGCGCGAAGTCGTGTCGGGCTGGTTGTGGCCTGAAACGCGCTCCGAGCAACTGCGCGCGGATGCGGCACTCGCGCTGGGGCAAGGACGGCTCACCTCGGCCGACGGGCGCGGCGCGCGGGAACTGTACGAAGCGGCGCTTGCGCTCGACCCGGATCGCGCGGATGCCCGTGCCGGGTTGATGCGCGTGGGCCAAGCGGCCGTCGCGCAAGCCCGGGTCGCGCTGGGACGGGGGCGCTACGCCGAGGCGCACCGGTTGCTGACGCTTGCACGCGAGCTCGCGGTTCCGCGGGCCGTGGTCGATCCGGTCGCCGCGGCGCTGCGCGAGCAGGAGGCCGGCGTTGCCAGCGTGGAGCGGTTGCTGGCGCAGGCTGCGGCAGCGCGCGCTCGTGGTCACCTCGACGGGGGCAGCGACAGTGCGCTCGCCCTCTATCAGCGCGTGATGGCGCTGGAGCCGGGTCACGTGGGCGCGCTCGAGGGGCGCGAGGACACGCTGGCCGACCTCGTGCAGAAAGCACGGGCTCGCCTGGAGGCCGGGCAGGTGGCGTCGGCGGCGGCGGTACTGCAGCGCGTGGAGCAGACCGATCCGGGCCATGTCGATCTGCCCGCGGCGAAGGAACATCTTGCATCGATGCTCGACGAGCGGCGGCGCATGGCGGCGCGGCATCTGCAGCGTGGACGGCCGGAACGCGCGTGGATCGAATACCGCGTGGTGCTGGACGCGCAGCCCGATGATCCCGAGGCGTTGCGCGGCCAGGTCGCGGTTGCGGACGCGCTGGCCCAGCGCAGCCAGCGCCTGGCCGCGGATTTCAGGTTCGGCGAGGCCGAGTCCGCGTTGGCGGTGGCGCGTTCTATCGCCCCGGACGCGACCGCCATTGCCGCCGCGCAGGATCACCTTGCGCGGGCGCGACAGAGCCAGCGAAGGCTGCAGGGTGCGCCCATGACGCCTGCACGGCAGAAGCGACTGGTCGCGCTGCTGCAGCAGGCCGCTGCCGCCGAAGCCCGCGGGCAGTTGCTCCTGCCGGTGGGCGACAGCGCATTCGACCGGCTGCGCGCCGCGCAGGAGATCGCCCCGCGCGATCCGCGCGTCCGTCGTGCCGCCGCGAGATTGGCGCCGGCCGCGCGGCGTTGTTTCGATCGTGAGTTGCGCGGTAATCGCGTGCTGGCCGCGCGTGAGTGCGTCGATGCCTGGCAGGCGCTCGAAGGCGCGAGCCCCGGGGGGGGGGGGGGGCCCCCC
>CADCUA010000665.1 GCA_902805755.1 uncultured Lysobacter sp. | reverse complement strand
ACTGTCGACCGGAGGAAACTGCCATGCGCCTGCATCTGTACCCGAACAGCGATCCACCGTTGCCCTACAGCCGGCCGCCCGCCGATGAAACGCCGATAGGGCTGGCGCTGTCACCCGCGGACGTCGCCGCGTTCGACGCGCTGGTCCATGAACTCAATCCGGATGCATTGCGCGCCGATGCAACCCGCTTGCGATTGCTGGCGTGCTGGCTGGAGCACCTGCCGCCCGACGAGGCGACCCGCATCGTGGAGAGCCGGCTGCAACGCGTGGGCCACCTCGGGGCGATGCTCATCGACGAGGACTGGGACACCGCCGAAGCGCTGCGCATCCGGGCCAGCAAGCTGCTGGACTACGTGGATCGGGACGATGACCTGATTCCCGACCACGTGCCGCGGCTGGGCCTGCTTGATGACGCGCTGCTGATCGAACTCGCATGGCCGGTGTTCGCGTGGGAGGTCGAAAACTACCGCGACTTCTGCGAGTACCGACACGAACACCGGCTGCATGGCGTCACCGAGGAACACCGGCGCGCGTGGCTGCACGAACGACTTCTGGAATGCGCACTGTGGCAGCACCAGCACGACGCGCGCATGCGCCACTACGCCGATGTCAGCGTCCCGGAGCGAATGTTCAGGGTCGGATGAACTCGATACGCTCCACCCTCGACCGGTCTCGACAGTGTTGAAGCGGCCCGCGCACGAGCGGGCCGCAAGCGACGAGTGGGTCGCGCCGCGGCATCGTTCAGCCAAGGGGCGCTTCGGTTCATATCGCCTCTTGCCCCGACCGCACAGGCTGCTACGCTGGCGCCCGCCTTGCCGGTTGTCGCATGTCCTCTCGCTTCGTCCACCTCCGCCTGCATAGCGAGTATTCGCTCGCCGACTCGACGATCCGCATCGGCGAGATGGTCAAACGCTGCGCGAAGCTCGGCCAGCCCGCGGTGGCGCTGACCGACATCGACAACCTGTTCGCGGCGGTGAAGTTCTACAAGGCGGCCGAAGGCGCCGGGCTCAAGCCGATCATCGGCGCCGATGTCGGGCTCGCCGATGGCAACGAGCACCCGTCGCGCATGACGCTGCTGTGCCGCGACCGCACCGGCTACCTCACCCTCTCGCGCCTGCTCACCCGCGCGTGGATGGAAGGCCACCGAAACGAGGGCATCGCGATCCGGCCCGAATGGGTGCGCGAAGACAACGGCGGCCTGTTCGCGCTGGTCGGGCGGCAGAGCCTGGCCGGGCGGCTTGCAGGCAGCAACCGTCACGAACTGGCCGAAGCGTGGCTCGCGGACTGGCGCGGCACGTTCGGCGACCGCCTCAACCTCGAACTCACGCGTACCGGGCGCGACGGCGAGGACGCGTTCAACTCCTTCGCGCTTTACGCCTCCGGCACGCGCGGCATCCCGGTCGTGGCCAGCAACGACGTTCGCTTCCTCGATGCCGATGGCTTCGAAGCGCACGAAGCACGCGTATGCATCGCGACCGGCCGCGTGCTCGACGATCCGAAGCGCCCGCGCGAATACAGCGCCGAGCAGTACCTCAAGTCGTCGGACGCGATGGCAAAGCTGTTCGCCGACGTGCCCGATGCGATCGATAACGCGATCGCGCTGTCGATGCGATGCAACGTCGAACTCAAGCTCGGTGAATACGCGCTGCCGGCGTTCCCCGTGCCCAGCGAACTCACGATCGAATCGTGGCTTCGCAGCTCGGCGCGCGAGGGGCTTGCGAAGCGGCTGGAGAAGAATCCGATCGCGCCGGGCAAGACGCGCGAGATCTACGACGCGCGCCTGGAAACCGAGCTCGACGTCATCATCAAGATGGGGTTCCCGGGCTACTTCCTGATCGTTGCGGACTTCATCAACTGGGGCAAGGAACACGGCATTCCGGTCGGCCCCGGCCGCGGTTCGGGGGCGGGCTCGCTCGTCGCGTGGGCGCTCGGCATCACCGACCTCGACCCGTTGCCCTATGACCTGCTGTTCGAGCGGTTCCTGAATCCCGAACGCGTGTCGATGCCCGACTTCGACATCGACTTCTGCATGGACCGCCGCGACGAGGTCATCGACTACGTCGCGCGCAAGTACGGCCGCGACCGCGTGTCGCAGATCATCACCTACGGCACCATGGCTGCGAAGGCCGTGGTACGTGACACCGGCCGCGTGCTCGGCCATCCGTACGGCTTCGTCGACGGCATCGCCAAACTGATTCCGAACACGCTCGGCATCTGCCTCGACGATGCGCTCGGTGAATCGGAAGCGGCAAAGAAGGATCCGAACCTCGCATCAGGCGAGCTGATCGAGCGCTACCGCTCCGAAGACGATGTGCGCGACCTGCTCGACCTCGCGCGCTCGCTCGAGGATCTGACGCGCAACGCGGGCAAGCACGCCGGCGGCGTGGTGATCGCGCCAAGCCCGCTCAGCGATTTCTGCCCGCTGTTCGCCGAACACGACGGCGAAGGCCGCGGCAAGAGCCCGGTCACGCAGTTCGACAAGGACGATGTCGAGGCCGTCGGCCTCGTCAAGTTCGACTTCCTTGGCCTACGCACGCTCACGATCATCGACTGGGCGGTCAAGGCGATCAACGAGCGCCGCAAGCGCGAAGGGATCGACCCGCTCGACATCACCGCGCTGCCGCTGGACGACCCCGAGACCTACGGCGTGTTCGCGCGCGGCGAAGGCGTGGCGGTGTTCCAGTTCGAATCGCGCGGCATGCGCGAGCTGCTCAAACGCGCGAAGCCCGACACGTTCGAAGACATCATCGCGCTCGCCGCGCTGTTCCGCCCCGGCCCGCTGGGTTCGGGGATGGACAAGGAATGGTGCGACCGCAAACACGGCACTACCGAAGTCAGTTACCCGCATCCGCTGCTGGAACCCGTGCTGGCGCCGACCTATGGCGTCATCGTGTACCAGGAACAGGTGATGCAGATCGCGCAGGTGCTGGCGGGTTACTCGCTCGGCGGCGCCGACCTGCTGCGCCGCGCCATGGGCAAGAAAAAGCCCGAGGAGATGGCGAAGGAACGCGCGAAGTTCGAGACCGGCTGCGCCGAGCGCGGCATTGCCGCGAAGATCGCGAGCCCGATCTTCGACCTGATGGAGAAGTTCGCCGAGTACGGCTTCAACAAGTCGCACTCGGCCGCCTACGCGCTCGTCGCCTACCAGACCGCGTGGCTGAAGTGCCATTACCCGGCCGAGTTCATGGCCGCGGTGCTGTCGTCGGACATGGACAACACCGACAAGGTCGTCGGCTTTCTCGACGAATGCCGTGCGATGGGCCTGAAGGTTCTGCCGCCGGATGTCGGCGCGTCGACGTACATGTTCGAGGCGACCGAACCGAACACGATCCGGTACGGCCTGGGCGCGGTGAAAGGCGTCGGCCGCGGCGTATGCGAAGCGATCGTCGAATGCCGGCGCTCGGGGCGTTTCAAGGACGTGCTCGACCTGTGCCAGCGGGTGGAAGGCGGCAAGCTCAATCGACGCGCGCTGGAGGCGCTGACGCATGCAGGCGCGCTCGACGCACTCGGGAAAAACCGCGCGAGCCTGATGGTGCAGCTGCCTGAAGTGCTGAAGGCGACCGACCAGCTTGCGAAGGAAAAAGCCGCCGGACAGGTGTCGCTGTTCGGCGGTTTCGAAGCCGCCACTCCCGCGCTGCATCTGGACCTGCCCGAGCGCGACGAATGGCCGCTCGCGCAACTGCTGCAGGGCGAGCGCGAGACGCTGGGGCACTACCTCAGCGGCCATCCATTCGACCCCTACCGCGACGAGCTGCGCGCGCTGGTCGGCTACGACCTCGGCGAGATGGAACGCATCTGGGAAGGCCGCCCCGAAAGCGCGCGCAGCGGCTGGCGTCCGGAGCTGGAACTCGTGGTCGCGGGCCAGGTCGTCGGCCTGCGCAAGAAGGGCGACAGCCAGATGTTCGTGCAGATCGAGGACGGTCGCGGCCGGCTCGAATGCGCGTTTTTCTCCGAGACCTACCAGGAATTCGCGAGCCTGCTTACGCGCGACCGCCTGCTGGTGATCCAGGGCGGGTTGCGAGAGGACGCGTTCAGCGGCGGCTTCGCACTGAAGGCACAACGCTGCTGGGACTACGCGCAGATCTGCGCGAAACATTCGCAGCGGCTGTCGCTGCGCATCGACCTGCGGGTACCGGGTGCGTGGCAATGCGTGGACACGCTGCTCTCGCGCCACCGCCCGGGCCCGACGCCACTGCGGCTTGACCTGCTGCGCCCGGGCGCGGCAGGCATGATCGATCTGGACGGAGACAACGCCGTTCGCGTTGATGCGGATCTCGTCGGCGCCCTGCGTGCCGTGCCCGGCGTGCGCGCGGTGAAGCTCGCACTGTCGAAACCCTGGGCAAGCTGAGCACGCTCCATTCCGCTTGATCCGCCTGTGCGCCCGGTGCATGCCAGGGGCGCATCCCGCCCGGCACGAAACGCATGTCGGACGCGCCGGCGGCCAAGTCCGCGCCGCCGCGTTAAACTGCCGCACTTTCCGGCCCACGGCCCACGCATGAACCCGAATTACCTCGATTTCGAGCAGCCCATCGCCGATCTGGAAGCGAAGATCCAGGAACTGCGTCACGCGAGCCACGGCTCGTCCGTGAATGTCGATGCTGAAGTCAACACGCTGCGCAACAAGCTGCGCATCCGCACCGCCCAGATCTTCCGCGACCTCAGCGCCTGGCAGGTCTCGCAGCTCGCGCGCCATCCTGCACGTCCGTACACGCACGACTACATCCGCGTGATGTGCGACGAGTACCAGGAGCTTGCCGGTGACCGCGCATTCGCGGACGACCACGCGATCATCGGTGGCCTCGCGCGCATCGACGGCCGCAGCGTGATGATCATCGGCCACCAGAAGGGCCGGGACACGAAGAGCAAGGTCAAGCGCAACTTCGGCATGCCGCGGCCCGAGGGCTACCGCAAGGCGCTGCGCCTGATGAAGATGGCCGAGCGCTTCGGCCTGCCGCTGCTGACGTTCATCGATACGCCGGGCGCGTATCCGGGTGTTGGCGCCGAAGAGCGCGGCCAGTCCGAGGCGATCGCGCGCAACCTGATGGAGATGGCCGAACTGAAGATCCCGGTCATCTGCACCGTGATCGGCGAAGGCGGCTCCGGCGGCGCGCTCGCGCTCGGCGTGGGCGACCGCACGCTGATGCTGGAATACAGCACGTACTCGGTCATCTCGCC
>CADCUA010000664.1 GCA_902805755.1 uncultured Lysobacter sp. | reverse complement strand
CGCCGGCAGAGGCGCTCGCGTCGGAACGGGTGTTCATGGAATCGGTCGCGCAGCCGGCGAGGGTGAACGCGGCGGCGATGGCGAGAGCAGTCAGTTTGATACGCATGATCGGAACTCCGTGGAAAGGAAGAGGCGCGGCCGCGGCGTGCCTGTGACACCGGCGCGCAGTGGCTACGACTTCCCTACTTACGTGGCGTCATGCGCGCCGGATGCAGCGCCGGTTCGCGACGGCGACGCAGGTGCGCGCAGTTCCGGGCGCAACCACCAGGTCTGACCGGCACTTCAATGCAATGGATCGCCTTGAGAACCCACCGGCGCTTGCGGTCAGCGTAGCTCTCGGGCCGACACGCAGCATCGCCGACGCGGGCGCTCTGCCTGTCGAGCACTACCTGCGCTCAGAACTTCTCGGGTCGCAGCACTTCCACGTCGCCGATGAACAGGATCATCGCGTAGTTATCGTAGTAGTGCGCCTGCAGATGGGCACCGACCGCCGCGGCGACCGCGTCATCGCACACGACCTCCACACGGATGTTGCCGCTGCTTTCCCAGCCCGCGTTGCGCACACCGCGGCCGCCCATGCCCCGCGCGTCGCTGACCGTGTACCCGTGCGCGCCGAGCCGCTCCAGGTCCTTGACCAGGCGCTGCTCGAGCAATGCCTCGGTGACGATCGTCAGCAGCTTGCGGCGCGTGGTCTGCATGTTCGGGCTCAGGCGGAGTGAACCAGGCGCGCGAGCGCGTGGTAGATCGGAATGCCGACGATGATATTGAACGGGAACGTCACTCCGAGCGCTGCGGCCAGCGAAAGCGAAGGGTTCGCTTCGGGCACGGCCAGTCGCATGGCCGCGGGCGCGGCGATGTAGGACGCACTGGCCGCCAATGTCGCCATGATCGCAGTGCCGCCAATCGACAGACCCAGCATCCAGCCCAGGCCGGCCCCGACGACGGACGCCATCAGCGGGAACGCGATCGCGAAGACGACCAGGAACAATCCGGAGCGGCGCAGGTCGCCGACCTGGCCTGCGGTGATCAGGCCCATCTCGAGCAGGAACAGCGCCAGCACGCCCTTGAACAGGTCGAAGAACAGGCCCTCGATCGGCTTGACCCCTTCTGCGCCGACCGCCCAGCCGATGAGCAATCCCCCGGCCAGCAGGACAATGCTTTTGCCCAGGAATGCCTCATGGGCAAGCGCGCCCCACTGCGTCTGGCGCGAAACGCCGCGGGCCAGCACGATGCCGACCACGACGGCCGGCATTTCCAGAAGCACCACGAACAGCGGCATGTACTGCTCGAAGCTGACGCCCAGCGAGCCCAGGTAGGCCGCGACCACGGCGTAGGTGGCCACGCTGACCGAGCCGTAATGCGCCGCGATCGACGCCGCGTCCGGGCGCTTGAGACGCCCGGCATAGCGCAGCACCGGGTACGCGACCAGCGGCAGCGCGACCCCCATCGCCAGAACGGCGAGGATCTGCGGCAGTAGCGTGCTGGGCGACTGCCGGGCCAACTCCACGCCGCCCTTCAACCCGATCGCAAGCAGCAGCAGGACGGTGAGGAAGTCGTAGATCGCTGAGGGAAGGCGCAGATCCGAACGCGCGAGGCCCGCGGCCAACCCGAGCGCGAAG
>CADCUA010000663.1 GCA_902805755.1 uncultured Lysobacter sp. | reverse complement strand
ACCGCCGCCACGGTTACGCCTCGCCGCTGGTGGCGCAGCGCGCGCTGCTCGCGGCTGCGGACCGGCCGGCTGCGGATGCGCCGCCGGTGCAACGCCAGCGCTATTACGCGGCGCTGGCCGACTACGCGATCGTGTCTGGCGACGCTCCGGTGGCCGAGCGGGCACTGAAAGAACTCGACGGCCTGGCGAAGCGCGAGGGATGCGAGCCGTGCGCGCTCCAGTGGCTGGTGCGCCGGGCGGAACTGGCAGGCGCGAACAGGAAGATCGACGAGGCGCGCGCCTATCTGCGGCAGGCGTCCGACCGGCTGCCGGCGGCGACGCCGGAACAGCGGCTGGACATCCTCGCCGCGCAGGCCGGGGTGCTGGAGCATGCGGGCGAATTCGACGAGGCGATCGAAGCGGGCCTTACGGCCGCCGACCTGGCGATGCGCAGGGATGAGCCGGCCCAGCAGGTGGACCTGCTCGGCATCGTCGCGCGCGCGAACCTGACGCGCGGCGACCTCAAGCGCGGTCTGGAACTGTCGACCGAGGCCCACGCGCTCGCCAGGCGCATCGGTTACACGTACCAGATGGCGCGCATGCGCAATAACGAGAGCTACGTGTATGGCGGCGGCAACGAGCTCGATAAATTCCACGCCGCCCTGGCCGACGCCCTGAAGCTGTCCAGAGGCGTTCCCGGCATGGAGCGCTTCGAGCTGACCACGCTGATCAATCTCTCGGCGTATCACATCTATGCCAAGGAATTTCCCCAGTCGATCGCGGTGACCCTTCGCGCCGAGAAACTCGCGAAGCAGATCGGCGATGAGCTGTCGGTGGCGTTCACGGCCAGCAACCGCGGCAGCGCAATGGCGCGCATGGGCCAGGTCAACGCAGGCGTTGCCCTGATGGAGCGCGCCAGCGGTCTTGCCGAGACTGCCGGCGACAAGCGCGCCAGCATCGACCTGTTGAACGAGAAGGCGAATGTCTACGAGCACGTCGGGCGCCCTGCCGACGCGCTTGCCACGTTGCGACGCGTCATCGAGCTCGAGAAGAAGCTGACGGAAAGCGAACGCGAGGCTGCCGTCGTCGAACTGCAGGAGAAGTTCTCCGCCGAGCGCAAGACGCACGAAATCGCGCGGCTCTCCACCGAGAACGCACGCCGGCAGGCCGAGGTGGATGCACGCACCTGGCAGCAGCGGCTTTGGGCCGCCGTCGCCGTGGCGTTCGCGTTCGGCGCGGTGCTGCTGTGGCTGGGCCTTCGCCATGTGCGTCGGCGCAATCGCATGCTGGAAGTCGACAACGCGGTTCTGAGCGAGCAGTCCGCACACGATCCTTTGACCGGCGTCTACAACCGTCGCCACTGCGAGCGGCTGATGGGCCAGCAGGAGATGACCCTGCACGGGCGATCCTTGAACCGCGACGGCAAGGCGGGGGTCGGCCTTGTCGTCATCGACGTGGACTTCTTCAAGAAGGTCAACGACACCCACGGACATGCGGCCGGCGATGCGGTGCTGATCGGCGTCGCCGCGCGGCTGCAGTCGCTGGTGCGCGACAGGGACGCCGTGGTCCGCTGGGGCGGCGAGGAGTTCCTGCTGGTGTTGCCGGGTGCTTCACGCGACGGCCTGGCGGTGATCGCCAAGCGGGCACTGGATGTGATCGGCAGCGAGCCGTTCGACGCGGGCGGCACCCGCGTCGACGTGACCGCTTCGGCAGGCGCGGTCGTGTGGCCGTTCCGCGAGGGCCAGCGCTGGGAAGAAGCGATGCATGTCGCCGACCTTGCCCTGTACCAGTCCAAGGCCAGTGGCCGCAACCGCGCGACCTACGTGGTCCGCGTCGCCGAAGACGCACAGTTCGAGCGCGTGTATCGCGATCTCAACGCGGCCCGCATGGAAGGCGAAGTCGAGTTGCAGACCGTCGTGGGGCCATCGAACGGCGTCGCCGGGTTGGCGGCGCTTCGGTCCGGCGATTGCGGGGATCAGGTTGAGCAGGAATCGATGCCGGCGCCGACCCGCGCACCTGTGGTGGTCGGCTGACATCCGCTTTCGAGCATAGACGCACAAGACGCACAGAACGGTTCCAGGCTGCTCACCCCGACTCACATTTGGACATGGTCCGGGCGCGCATGCGCGAAGCACCCGAGGCCGCGGCTGGAAGCAGCGCAGCTCAAGCGGTAAGACGCATCAGCAGCGCCGCCAGAATCAGCACGGTCCCCAGGATCGTGGCGTAGTGCCATGGATATCGCTGCCCTGGATCGGCTTTGTAGCCGGCGCCCGTGTAGTAGCTCAGCGCCAGTGCGATGAAGCCGAAACCCGAGAGAAGATCGGCGGCATTGCCCGCCTGGCTGAATCCGTAGAGCCGGAAGATGCCGAAAAGCCCGAGCAGGACTGCCAGCGGAAGCGCGAACTTGCTTCGAGGTCGTGATGCCATCCGGTCGGTTCCCTGTTTTTGGTGTGTGTGAAAAAAGCGCGCAAACAACAGCCAGAAGCTGCTCGGTCGGCTTGTGCAAACATGGCCGACTTTCCTGTCCGCTGATCAGGACAAGACAGGCCACGCGATGAATTGTGACGGTTATATCCGCAGGTCGGAGTACATGGATCGAACTGAAGTCTACTTGCGGTTCGATGCCAACATTGCGGCGCGCGAATAAGCGCCCGCTCGTGCCCGTGCCGGAGAGGACGTTCGCTTGCACGTCCTTGCGCATGAGGTTCCCACGATCCAACCCGTCCGCTTTTCGAATACCAGTGCAGGGCCGGAGACTGTGTCGACGAGGTGACCTCATGCACGCCGCTGTAGTATCGAAGTCCAACGCGGACAGACCCGGAAACGTGGACAGGGATTGAGCGTGCCAACCACACCGCTCGAGCTGCTGGACCTGCTGCTGACGCGCGACGCAACGCAGCGTATCCGGCTCGTGAATGCGGCTCTCGCGTCGACCATGATGGCTCTCGCCGCCCTGGTCATGCACCTGATGACGTGGCTCGGGGTGAACGACGGCACCGGTCTGTGGATATGGACTGTGGTCGCGGTCCTCAGTCTTGTCGCGATGTTCGTTGCTATCAGGCTCGGCTGGACAGCCCGGCTGGACGATCCATCACTGGCCATGCCCCAGCTTCTGTGCGCAGTCGCCTCTGCCGCCGTCGCTTATCGCATCGCGGGTGCGGGACACGGCGCCACGCTGTTGCTGGTTGCGCTGGTGCTCATGTTCGGCATGTTCGGTCTTCGCCGGACGCAGGCGTGGCTGATCGCGGCGTACACCATCGCCGCTTTCGCGCTGGCCATGTACTCGGGCGCCAGGGAACACCCCGCGATCTACGATCCACATGTGCAAGCGGGGTACTTCGTCGGCTTCGTCGTGTTTGTCTGCGGATTCCTCGCGGTGAACGAACGCGTCGCCGCGATGCGTCAGCGCCTGCGCTCCCAGAAGAGCGAACTGGCGACGGCGCTGGAGCGCATCAACCGGCTGGCGACGCGTGACGAACTCACCGGACTCCTCAATCGCCGTGCGATGGCTGCCCTGCTCGACGCGGAGCAGCACAGGTCGCTCAGGGCCGGCCATCAGTGGAGCGTGGCGATTCTCGACGTCGACCATTTCAAGCGCGTCAACGACCTGCATGGCCATGCCGCGGGCGACGAAGCCCTATGCGCCGTGGCCCGGGTATGTGCGTCGATCATGCGCAAATGTGATTCGGTCTGCCGGTGGGGCGGCGAGGAATACGTGCTGCTGTTCCGCGATAGCGATCCGCAACTCCCGTTCGCCGCCGCCGAACGGATTCGCACCACTCTTGAATCCACGCAGGTCTGCTTCGGGAGCACCACTTTTGGCGTGACCGTGTCGATCGGCGTTGCGGCGCACGTGCCGGGCGAGGACGCGGCGAGCACGCTGTCCCGCGCGGACCGCGCGCTTTACGAGGCAAAGGCGGCCGGCCGAAACCGGGTATGGGGCGGCGGCACCGAGCCGGGTCGTTCGTCCGGGATTTGAGCTCGCGTGCTGGTTCTGATGCATCTCAGCCGACCACCAAGAGCAAGCTGGTCTATATCCCTTTAACGTCGAGGTTGCCACGCTGGTGGCGCGTCGTTTCGAGATCTCGACGCGAGCTTTGAACGCCTTTTGGGGGCGTCAGGGAACCGGGCCCCGGTGCCATCTGACCCGGGCCTTTTCATTGTGGTCTCTGAACTGACAAGGCGCGTACGGCATGTACAGACCGCTTTCGCTCGAGCTTCTCAACGCCGTGGAAAATCTCGACTTCTGGGCGTCAACCGAAGTCGTTCCAGGCTGCGACAGGCGCGAGATACTCGCCACGTTCGACGAATTGGCAGACCGTGCGCGCTGCCTTGCCCGCCCTGGAGAAGCGGACTGGCTCGAGCGCAGGATCTGCGTGAGTCGAAGCCGGATCGACCGCCGTACCAGGCCGCGTCGCCTCGATGACAACTCTGTCGCGGCTGGAGCCAAGGCGCATCGGGCCGAGCGCGCATCCGTCGAGCGCCGATCGCAGGTCTGAATGGGCAACTGTCAGCCATTGCGAACGCCACAAGCGCGGATGCGCCGGTCGTCGCAAGGATGCGGACGGGTTTTCCAGCATCCTGAAGGATCATGAGCGCAGCAGATCAATGCAGCCGGTGCGGTTGCATATCCCATTCTTCAAGCCGGAACAGGTGCGCGTAATCAGCCAGTAACCGGCTCCCCGGCATGGCCATGGACTCCTTGGCCTTCATTGCCGGTTGCGCCATCTCGACCCGATAGACATGCGCGAGATCCATCAGCGCAGGCATGGGATCGTTCGCAGAGATGGCCTCTTCCACGGCGTCGACACACAACGTTGCCCACGTGTTGCAATCTGCCTCGTTGCGGTGCTCACACAGCCAGCGGAATGAGCTGACGCCATCGGGAAGGTCGGCAAGCATCATGTAGGCGATGTCCAGCGCCACGCTATCGTCGCCGCCGTTGGTTCCCACATGACCACGGATGGCGCCCCATAGCAGGCACAACGTGCTGTGCTGCTCCGTCTGTGGCGTCAACGCATCAGCAAGCTCCGCCTCGAGGCTCTGCGCCTTCGCGAAGCCCAGCATGAAATGGCTGACGCGCTGGGCAAGCAGGTAGTGGCGAGAAAGTGTCTCCATAGAGCGCAAGGTAGCGCCGAATGCGCGAAGAGGGTGGCTTTTTTTGAAGGGGAAAACACCCATAAGCGGCCGTATGGCGG
>CADCUA010000662.1 GCA_902805755.1 uncultured Lysobacter sp. | reverse complement strand
CGTGTGCTCTTCCGATCTAGGACGGCGGGCTGCGCGTGCGGTGCGCAGACGGGCGCGAGCGGCGCGTGCATGCGGGTGAGGTCAGCGTGCGCAGGGCGACGGTATGAGCGTGTGGCTGTTCGACCTCGGCAACACGCGGCTGAAGTGCGCGCCGCTGCAGCCGGACGGCCGTGTCGGCACGCCCCACGCGGTCGCCTACGCGCAGGAGGACATCGCATCGGCGCTTGTCCAGGTGCTGCCGCCGCGCATCGACGTGGCCCATGTCGCCTGCGTGGCGCCGGAGTCCGCGCGCATGGCCTTGCTGCACGCATTGCTCGCGCGATGCGGTCGCATCGGGTTCGCGCGGACCCAGCCAGCCTTTGCCGGCGTGCGCATCGCGTACGCCGAGCCCAGGCGGCTCGGCGTGGATCGTTTCCTGTCGCTGCTCGCGGCCCACGCACTCGGTGGGCCCACACTGGTGTGCGGCGTGGGCACGGCATTGACGCTGGATCTGATCGACGCCGACGGCCGTCACCGTGGTGGGCGCATCGCGCCGTCGCCGACATTGATGCGCGAAAGCCTGCATGCGCGCGCGGCGCAACTGCCGGTGGCGGGCGGCCGGTACACGGCGTTCGCATTCGATACCGACGACGCGCTCGCGTCGGGCTGCGAAGGCGCCGCGATCGCACTGGTGCGTGACAGCCTGCACGCGGCCACCGAACAACTCGGGGCTATACCGCGCCTGCTGCTGCACGGTGGCGGCGCTGCGGCGCTGCGTGCGCATTTTTCGCAGGCAGAGTCCGCCGAATCGCCGGTGCTGGATGGCCTGGCGATCTGGGCGGCGATCGAGCAGGCGTGATGACGGCTGCAAGCCGACGACGCGCCCGCAGCAACTGCTGACCTAGAATCGCGAACATGCTTCCTCGCGCACTGCTCGTGTTTCTACTGGTCCTGAACCTCGGCGTCGGCCTGTGGTGGTGGCTTGGCGCCTCCACGCCCGCGTCTGTTGCGATGGCGGCAGGCACGCAGGTGCCCGAGCTGCAACTGGCCAGTGAACAGCCCGCGGGTTCGGCTTCACCTGCGCCGGCCGTGGCGCCCCTGGGCGGTACGGCCCCGTTGCCGGCCGATGCGGCCTGCATCAGCCTCGGCCCGTTTGCGGACGCGACCGCCGCCGCTGCAGTCGCCACGCGCATTACAGCGATTCGCACGCGCGTGGCCGCACGCGCCAGTGGCCGCGTGCGCGGCTGGCGCGTGTTTGTCCCGCCGCAGTCGTCGCCGGAGGCCGCGCAGGCGCTGGGTGCACGCATTGCCGCCGCTGGATTTGCCGATTACTTCGTCATGCGCACGGGCGCGGACACGAACGCGATCGCGCTCGGGCGTTTCCAGAGCGAACAGGCCGCCCGGCGCCACGCCGCCGCCGTGGCCGCGGCGGGTTTTCCGGCCCGCGCCGAAGCCGTGGGCGGCGGTCCGACCGTGACCTGGCTCGACCTCGCGCTCGCGCCCGACGCGGACCCCGACGCCGTCCAGGCCGCCGCCAGCGTCACCGAGCAGCGCCCGATCGACTGCCAGATGCTGCAGTGATTGCGCGCGACGCACGCTAGAATGGCGGCGCGCCGGCTTAGCTCAGTTGGTAGAGCAACTGA